>JALQST010000142.1 GCA_023264315.1 Nodosilinea sp. BSH.14 | reverse complement strand
GGACATACCGTAGGCAAGTGCCACGGCAACGGCGATCCAGCCCTCCTGGGGGCAGAACCAGAGAGGGCTGAGGTGGAAGAACAGGGCCTCGGCTGGATCAAAACAACCGGGCGCGGTATTGGCCGGGACGCCGTTACCAGCGGCATTGAAGGAGCCTGGACGCCCCACCCCACCCAGTGGGACAACGGCTATTTTCATATGCTGCTGAACTACGACTGGGAACTAAAGAAAAGTCCCGCCGGGGCGTGGCAGTGGGAGCCGATCAACCCCAAGGAGGAAGACCTGCCCCTGGATGTGGAGGATCCCAATATTCGCCGCAACTTGGTGATGACCGACGCCGACATGGCGATGAAAATGGATCCGGAATACCGCCAGATTTCCGAGCGGTTCTACCAGGATCCGGCCTACTTCTCGGAGGTCTTTGCGCGGGCCTGGTTTAAGCTCACCCACCGGGATATGGGGCCAAAGGCGCGGTACATCGGCCCCGATGTGCCCCCGGAAGACCTGATCTGGCAGGATCCGGTTCCTGCCGGAAATGCCCACTACGATGTGCAGGCCGTGAAGGATCGCATCGCCGCCAGTGGTCTCAGCATCCGCGAGATGGTGTGCACCGCCTGGGACAGCGCCCGGACATTCCGGGGTTCCGACAAGCGCGGTGGGGCCAACGGTGCCCGGATTCGCCTTGCACCCCAGAAGGACTGGGTGGGCAACGAGCCGGAGCAACTGGCCAAGGTGCTGACGGTGCTGGAGGGCATCGCCGCCGAAACCGAGGCCAGCGTGGCAGATGTCATTGTCCTGGCGGGGAATGTCGGCATTGAACAAGCGGCCAAGGCGGCTGGGGTGGACATCACCGTTCCCTTTGCCCCCGGTCGAGGCGATGCCACGGCGGCAATGACCGACGCCGAATCCTTTGAGCCGCTAGAACCCGTCCACGATGGCTACCGCAACTGGCTGAAAAAGGATTACGCCGTGCAGCCCGAAGAATTGCTGCTCGACCGCACCCAGCTAATGGGGTTAACCGCCCCAGAGATGACCGTCTTGCTGGGCGGAATGCGGGTGTTGGGTACCAACTATGGCAACACCAAGCACGGCGTGTTCACCGACCAGGAAGGGGCGCTAACCAACGACTTCTTTGTGAACCTAACGGACATGGCCTACCAGTGGAAGCCCGCTGGCAACAACCTGTACGAGATCTGCGACCGCCAAACCGGACAGGTAAAATGGACGGCCACCCGGGTGGATCTGGTCTTCGGCTCGAACTCCATCCTGCGGGCCTACGCCGAGGTCTATGCCCAGGACGACAGCCAAACGAAGTTTGTCCAAGACTTCGTGGCAGCTTGGACAAAGGTGATGAACGCCGACCGATTTGATTTGGCTTAGTTGCCAGCCCGGATTCCTATGCTACGGGCCACCCGGGCGCAGGAATCCGGGATTCGGAATTCGGTCTAAGACAGGGGCTCATCGGCCACGGATCGGGCCATGGCGGCCAACTGCAAGCCGGGGGGATATTCCCCCTCTTCTTTGATGCGCTGAATCATAGCTGGGGCCACGTTGAGACCTAGGCGTTCGGCCACGGTGCGCACAATGTCGCCCCGGTCGAGCACTCCGGCCACGGCATCGGCGGGGGAAAGTACGGTGAGGCGCGGCAGAGCCAGATCCTCGAGTTTCGTAATCACTTCGGTCAGCGGCGTGGTTTCGCGAACGGAGGGAATGGCCAGTAGCGGCTGGGCGATGTCTTGCAGGGTGCGCTGGTTCCACTGGCCGCGCTCGATGGTGCGGATGGTGTCGATGCTGACTAGCCCCCGGTAGCGCCCCTCGGACGCGGCAAAGTAGGCGGGGGGATGGTGTTCTTCCAGCAGGTAGGCTTCGGCAAAGTCTCGGAGACTGGTGTGGGCATCCACCACGCGGAAATCTCGCCCCATGGCATCGGCGGCGGTGAGGGCTAGCAGAGCCTCTTGTAGGGTCGTCACCTGCTGATAGGCGGCGGCGTTGCGCAGGGCAAACCAGCCAATGGCGGCAATCCAAAGACCGGAATAGTCTTGATTCAGCACAATGCGGCCCAGCCCGAGGGCAATGGCCAACCAGCCCAAAATTTGCCCCGACCGAGCCGCCCAGCGAATGCCCTGGATGCGGCTGTTGGTCAACTTCCAGACCACGGCCTTGAGCACCTGGCCCCCATCGAGCGGCAGACCGGGAATCAGGTTAAACAGCGTTAGCACTAGGTTGATATAGGCGACATTGACCAGCACTAGGACGATGGGGCCGGGGAGGCTGACCCCCTGCACCAGCCCCGACAGCAGCAAAAACAGGCCGAAGCTCACCAGCGGCCCCGCCATAGCCACCTTGAGCGCTCCCCAGGGGGTTTTGGATTCTCGATCAATGGAGGCAATGCCGCCGAAGAGGAAGAGGGTGATGGAGTTGACGGCAATGCCCTGCTGCTGGGCGGCAACGCTATGGCCCAACTCGTGCAGCAGCACCGACCCAAACAGCAGCAGCGCCATGGCGAGGCCCATCACCCAGGCCAGTTCGCCCCACTGGGTTTGCCAATCGGGGTTAATTCCGTTGGCGAGGGTGATCAACACCACAATGAGAAACCAAGATCGGTCAATAAATAGGGGAATACCGAGAATCGCCCCCACGCGCCAGCCAGATTGCATTACCCAACCCTCTGAAGGACACTCCCTAGCTCGGTCAGGGGAACCGAGCTAGGACGAGATGCCCTTATTCTAGACAACGGGCTGGGGGAGAACTACAGCAGTCCGGCGTTTCCTAGGCCCAAAATCATCCCAGCGCCCAAAATGTGGCCGAGGCTGCCAATGGCCAGCAGCTCCGGCAGACCAAAGCCCTCGAACACCATGGGCAGACTCACGGGCAGGGCTGGCCCCACGCCGGGGCGCTGGATGGCGTATTTGCCAATGGCCAGCACAAACAGGTTGCAGGTGATCATAATCAGCGCCACCTTAAAGGACCATTCGGGGGTGGTGGGGGTGGTGAACGCCATCAGCAGTGCAGTATTCAGCAATGTTATGTCTCCCAACTAAAGCGGTTTTGAATCATTTCGGATTATAGGAAGCCGTAGAATCGAACTGGCGGAATGTTCAACAGAGTTAACATGCCGATTGAACCGAGGCTAGCCCTCACCTGAAGCGATGGGAGTCAATCTATGCGGGTAAAAATTTGCGGCATTACCCAGGCCAATCAAGCCCTGGCCATTGCCCGCCTCGGCGCTACCGACCTCGGTTTTATCTGCGTGGCCCAATCACCGCGCTATGTGGCCCCGGATCCCATTGCCGCCATTCTCCAAGCCCTCATGGTCGAAGGTTGGCAGGGGGGCACCGTGGGCGTCTTTGCCAATGCCGAGGTGGAGACCCTGGTGGCGGTCATCCACCAAACCGGCCTCAATACCCTCCAACTCCACGGGGCGGAAACCCTAGATCAGTGCCAACACCTGCGCCAAGCCCTGCCCCACCAGCGGTTGATTAAGGCCATCCGTGTACGCACGGCGGCGGATTTGGCCCACGCCCTCACCTACGTGCCCACGGTGGATGCCCTGCTGCTCGATGCCTACCACCCCGACCACCTAGGCGGCACTGGGCTCACCCTCGATTGGCAAGCCCTGCAAACCTTTTCCCCGCCTTGCCCCTGGTTTTTGGCCGGGGGGCTACGGCCCGACAATATCCACCAAGCCCTGGCCACCCTCCAGCCCGACGGCATCGACCTCTCTAGCGGCGTGGAACAACGTCCTGGGGTAAAGGATTTAGCCCTGGTGGCGCAGTTGTTTGAGCGGCTGAACCAGCCCCACTCGCCCCCTATCCCCAACCCCGTCTAAGCGCGACGGGCGAGGAGACCTCGCCCCTACCTGACTCCCAACTCCCCCCATGCCCCACCCCCGCCATTCCATTCTGCTTGCTCACCTGAAGGATCGCCTGCACCAGTCGCCCCAGCAGCGATTGACGTTTGCGGAGTTTATGGAACTGGTGCTCTATGGGCCAGAAGCCGGGTACTATACGGCCCAATCTGCTGGCGTTGGCCCCCAGGGGGATTTTGTCACGTCGCCCCACCTCTGCCGAGACTTTGGCGAACTGCTGGCGGTGCAACTGGTAGAACTGTGGCATCACCTCGGGCAGCCCGATCCCTTTACCCTGGTGGAGATGGGGGCAGGGCAGGGGATTATGGCCGCCGACGGGTTGGCCTACCTGGAGACTGAAGCGGCGGATTGTTTTCAGACCGTGGACTATCGGATTATTGAGGCGTCCCCGGCCCTGCGGCAGATTCAGCGGCACCGCCTAGAGCCGTGGGCGGATCGGGTGCGGTGGTGTGACCTGGCGGAGTTGGCGGCGGAGTCGGTGACGGGCTGTTTTTTGTCCAATGAGCTGGTGGACGCCCTGCCCGTCCATCAGGTGATCTGGACGGAGGCGGGGCTTCAGGAAATTTATGTGACCCTGGCGGCGGAGGGCGATGGCCTACGGGAGGTGATTGGCCCCCTGTCTACCCCACGCCTCGCCGCGTATTTTGACGATCTGGGGGTGAACTGGGCCGCTGGCTACCCCGTGGGCTATCGCACCGAGGCCCACCTGGCCACCCTAGACTGGATGGCCGCCGTGGCCCGTGTGTTGCATCGGGGCTACCTGCTCACCATCGACTATGGCTACCCAGCGGATCGCTACTACCACCCCCACCGCACCCAGGGCACCCTGCAATGCTATTACCAGCACTGCCACCACAATGATCCCTACCGCTATTTGGGCCACCAAGACATCACGGCCCACGTCAACTTCACGGCCCTAGAGCGCCAGGGGGAACGCTGTGGCTTGATGCCCCTGGGGCTAACCCAGCAGGCCATGTTTTTGATGGCCCTGGGGTTGGGGGATCGCCTTGCAGCCCTGGCCCAAGTCGACGCCACCGATGCCGCCACGGTCAACCAAACCCTCCAGCGGCGAGACCAACTGCACCAGCTCATGAACCCCCTCGGGCTGGGCAACTTTTGGGTACTGCTCCAGGGCAAGCACCTATCCTCCTCGGAACTGGCCCAACCCCTGCGCGGTTTCACGATTCCCCCCCTGGCCTAGGGGAGTACCTTCCTCGGGGGCAGCGGGTGGCCCATTGTCGGGGAGAGCCTCCTCCAGTTCCCGCAGGATGGGCGGGGTGGGGGGTGGTGCTTGGACAAAGATGGCGGACAGAACATCGGCCAGGTTGGGGGCCATGGCAATCCGGTTGCGGTAGACCATAATCACCCGCGTTAGGGCGGGCAGTTGATTTTGCTCGGCCACCAGGTAGAGCGGCTCCACATATATCAAAGACTGCTCGATGGGGATGACCAGCAGGTTGCCCTGTTGCGCCCGCGAACCTTGGGTATCCCAAAGGGAGATACGCTGGGAAATTTCCGGGTCTTGGTTAATGCGGGCTTCGATTTGCTCGGGGCCAAAGACAAGTTCCTGTTTGGGAAAGCGGTAGAGCAGGCGTCGCCCGTAGCGGTTGCCGTCGGATCGGGCCGCTAACCAGGCAATCAGATTATTGCGCTGGGCCGGGGTAAACAGCCGCAGCAGGATAAATTCCTCGCTCTCCTCCTGGGGCAGTTTCATGATCAGGTAGTAGGGTTCCACCCGCTGGGTTTCGCTGGCGTAGATTTCCGTGGGGGCGCGCCACTGGTCTTCCCGGTTGTAGAACACCTGGGGGTCGGTCATGTGGTAGGTCATCAGGGAATCTGCCTGCACCGAGAACAGATCCTGGGGGTAGCGGATGTGAATGCGGAGGGCATCGGGCATGGCCTCTAGGGGCTCGAACATGCCGGGGAGGATACCGCTCCAGGCTTGGATAATCGGGTCGTTGGGTTCTGATACAAAAAAACCAACGGATCCATTGAAGGCATCCACCACCACCTTGACCGAGTTACGGATGTAGTTGAAGTTGTTTTCCCCCGGATCGGAGTAGGGGTAGCGGCTGCTAACGGTGTAGGCGTCAATCACCCAGTACAGGTAGTTTTCCCCGGTTTGGGTGTTGAAGTTGGCCTGGATGAAGCTGGGATCGCGGTCGGCAAAGCGCTGAAAATCCACGGCTTCAGGCGGGGTGCTGCCGTGGGCCGTTCCAGTCCCCCACTGGCGGGATCGGTTGCCAATGTCCACCGTTACTAGGTAGGGGTCGGTATCAAACCGCAGGAAGGGGGCGATGGCCCGCACTCGCTCGGCAATGTTGCGGCGAAACAGCAGCCGCGTATCGGGCGTGAAATCCTCAGTGAACAGCATCCGCCAGTCCTTCAGGTGGCGGGCAAACAGCAATCGCCGCCAGGGATGGTTGAGGGGAATGCCGCCCCGGCCCAGGTAGGTGGTGTAGATATTTTCGTTGCCGCTGGGATAGTCTAGCTCCAAGACCTGGGTGTTGGTCATCACAAAGGTATCGGTGAGTTCCCCGAAGTACAGCCGGGGTTCGCCGATGGGAATACTTTGGCGCACCTCCTTGCTGCTGGGGATATTGTCGATGCCACTGACGAAGTAGACGGGTAGGCCATCGGGGCCAGCGGTGTTCACCGGGCTCATGGTAAAGCCGAAGCCGTGGGTGTAGACCAGGTGCTCGTTCACCCAGGTTTTGGCGATGTCGGGCACCCGTTCGTAGTTGAGTTCCCGTGCTGACATCATCACCTGTCGCCGTTCCGAGCGTCGCTCCTGGTTGAGGATGTTGTAGCGGTCGAAGTCGGCGTCTTTAAATTCGTAGTACAGGCGGATTTGCTGGAGTTGGCGATTACTTTCCAGCAGCGGGCGCGGATCCCACAGGCGGATATTTTCTAGGGTGAGATCGTTGCGTTCCAGATCCTCTACGGTCAAATCACCGCTGGGGTCGAAGGGCTCCGAATCGATGGCCTCCAGATCAAACGCCGCTCGCGTTAGGGCGATGGAGTTAGTAATGTAGGGCCGTTCTCGCTGGAGTTCGTTGGGCTGCACCACCAGCCGCTGCACCACCGCTGGGGCCACCACCAACCCCACCAGGGCCAGCCCTAAATAGAGACAAATGCCGTTCACCAGCAGCCGTGTGCAATTCAGCCGAACCCAGGGTCGCCAGGGCCGAGCCCCGTCCGGGGGCCGTCCTATGCCCTTGCCCATGGGGTTGAAATAGCCCGGTCGCCACAGCAGCCCCCGCCACAGAAACACCAGCCCAAACCCCAGGGTGATCAGGGCTAGTAGCCAATTCATCGGCAGCAGTACATGGACGTGGGTGTAGCCCGCCCCATAGACCACGCCCTCCTGGGAATAGAGGATGTCGTAGCGACCGAGCCAATGGCTGAAGCTGGTGATTAAAAACAACAGCCCCGCTAGGGTGTAAAGATGCTGCTGCTGAGAGGCCGAAAATCCGTAGAACCGGCCCCGACTGAGGGTTCCGCCGCGCAAGAGGTAGATGAGGCAGACCGTCACAAAGGTGAAAAAGAGAACCCCAATCAGCCAAAATTCCACCAGATGCAGGATCGGTAGCTGGAAAATATAGAAGCTAATATCTCGCTTAAAAATGGGCTCCGTGGCGTTGTAGGGTACCGGGCTGAAGGCCAGCAACACCGTTGGCCATTGCTTTGCCAAAATCAGCCCCAACCCCAGGCTCATCAACGCCGCCGCCAGCCGCCCCAACTGCCGAGGGTAGACCACAAAGGCCACGGTGCTCATCCCCCAGGCCCCCACCAGCCAAGGCTGGGTCAGCAGAATTTGCCCCACCACCCGAAACAGTTGCAGTTTGGGCCATAGGGGCAGGGGCGTGCTGGATTCGT
>JALQST010000141.1 GCA_023264315.1 Nodosilinea sp. BSH.14 | reverse complement strand
ATGACTAACAGCTTAGATTCTCTGGCATGTCTTGACTCCGGAGAGTTGTAAAAGTATCTCTCGGTTCATGGGCACTCCAGGGTCTCTCCTGCGATGCGGTTCATGAGCCGATTCCTTTATATTCCGCTGTAACCCCAGTTCTTAGCTAGCCCCTCTGTGGCCGAAACGATGACAGAGGCCAAGGCAGACAACGTGAAATGTCCATTCAACAGGGCATGATCCAGCCGTCACGGCCCAGACCTCATCTGCCCCTAACCTTACAGACCAACCCCAGTCCACGACCAAGGTTTCATCACGCCTGCCCAGCCCTAGGCCGGACACACTCTGCCATCGTCGTTGCGATCTGAATGACCTCAAGCAACGCTTCCCTCCGCTGGTATTAACCAGGTCAGGTTCTGAGGGTATGATCTCAGTCCGACAACGCGGACACCCCTAGCTTGCGGACATCCTACCACCGATGTAGCGCATCCGTACCCATCCGTTTACGGTTCCTCATATCGACGGCCTAAACCGTTATCTCAGCTCAACTGGGCTGAGTTGCCCTAGGAGGGATGCCGATGGTTGCGCCAGCGCAGCCACCCACCCAGGCCCAGCAGGATACTCCCTAAGGCTAAGCCGCTGTCCTGGGTCTGTCGGGCGTAGCGTTCACTGGCGGCATCTGCGATGTACTGGGGATGGGCGGCGTCCACTATCAGGAGGACGGTGCGCCCATCGGTGTAGCAAGACTGGGGATTGGCTGTGGGCAACTGGGTCGTCCAGGATTGGCCGTTGACCTCGTAGCGAAACATGGGTTGGCAGGCTCGTCCACCGCCCACGCGGTGAATCTGGGCGTCCACCACAACGGCCTCCACCGTGATGGGCTCCACAAAACGAGCGACCCGCAGAGGGCGAGTTGCCCGGTCGTAAACCAGCAGAACAGCCCACACCACGATCCCCGCCGACAGTAACGCCTGATCTCGCGGGTGATGGGACGGTTTCAGCGGTTCTGGCGAGGCTCCCGTCATGGGGTAATCGGGGTGATCGAGGGTGTATTGAGGCCGATGCGTTAGGCCAGCCTCAGGGCGGGGGATATCTCGATGGCCGTGCGGTCGGTGAGGATTTCGTAGCCCGTTTCGCTGACTAGCACCGTGTGCTCAAACTGGGCAGAGAGGGATCGATCCACCGTCACCACCGTCCACTGATCCTTGAGGGTGCGGGTTTGCTTGGAGCCAGCGTTGAGAATCGGTTCGATGGCCAGGGTCATGCCTGGTCGCAGGGTCATATTGGGCAGTTGACGGGTGCGGAAATTGAACACGGCGGGCGCTTCGTGCAGGTTTCGGCCCACCCCGTGCCCGGTAAAATCTTCCACCACGCTGAAGCCGTAGCTGTTGACGCAATCTTCGACGGCTCCAGCAATGTCCAACAAGGTATTACCGGGTTTCACTTGGTGAATTCCGGCATAGAGGGCCGCTTCCGCTGCTTCCTTCAGCCGTTGGGCCTTGGCAGACACTTCCCCCACCGCAATGGTGATACAGGAATCGCCGTGGAAGCCGTGGTAGTAGGCTCCGGTGTCCACCTTCAGCAGATCCCCCCGCCGAATGATGTGGCGCTTGTGGGGAATGCCGTGGACGACTTCATCGTTAATGCAGGCGCAAATCGAGGCCGGAAAGCCGTGGTAGCCCTTGAAGCTGGGGGTAGCGCCCAGCTCGCGGATGCGTTTTTCGGCGTGGGCATCCAGGTCGGCGGTGGATATCCCAGGCTCCGCCATCGCCTCAATTTCCTTCAGCACCGTGGCCACAATCCGGGCCGACTGGCGCATCACCTCAATCTCCGCCGCCGATTTCAGTTCCACCCCCCGCACCCGACGGCTGCGCTTGGGTAGGGTTGGCGTGGCGCTGTGGCCAGGAAGAAGTTTTGTCAAAAAGTTCATAGCGGGGGGGAGTAGGGAATCGGGAGTCGGGAGTCGGGGAAAAGAGGCTTTTGGTCTTGGGTTGGCCCTCACCCTAAATCCCTCTCCCAAGATGGGCGAGGGACTTTGAAGTATTCTTCCGGCTCCCCTCTCCCAGATTGGGAGAGGGGCTGGGGGTGAGGGCCAGGAAAGCCTAACGGCTAGGAAGTTGGCTAAGCCCTTGGGCGATGTTTCAACCTCTCCTAGTTTAAGGGCACAGCCGCCGCAGAACGTAGATCCAGCGTCAGGGTGTGGCCGACTTTGGGCTGCATCACCTGGGTATCCCAGCCCTTCGCTTGCAGGGCCGTTTGCAGCGCATCGGCTCCGCCAATCGCCTTGAGCAAGGAGATCAGGACGCCGCTGTACTGCACTTCTCCGGCGTCGGCGGTGGGCAAAATCACCTGGGGTTGGAGCCATTCCGTCAGTTCTAGGGCACCCTTTTGGCCGCGAATGATGGGGCCAACTAGGGGCAGGGCCAAATCCAGCACGGGGGTGATGACCACATCAATCGGGCCTTCTTCCTTCAGGCTGGGGGCGTGGAAGCCGTGGGGTTCGTAGAACAGAGAGTGACCCGTGGCCGCTTCCCGCAGGATGTAACCGTTTTCGACGGTGGTGGGGCCGATGGGGGAACCAGGGACAGCCTGAATGGTGACAGTTTCGCCCAGGGCAAACCGCTCCCCGTGGGTCAGGGCGGTAACGTGGGTGAATCCGAGTTCCTGGGCCACCTTGGCGGCGCTGGCGGAACCCACCACGGGAATCGACTTATCTAAGGCTTTCAGCGTGGGGGGATGGGCGTGATCCTCGAGCCCTTGGCTGAGCAAAATCAGGTCGATATTGTCCGGCAGAGTGCGCGGCTGAGGGTGCGATCCCTTAAACAGCCATGACTGCTGGCCAAATACCAACTCCCCCACCAGCCAAGGGTCGATGAGAATGCGCCGACCGCCCAATTCAATTAGCCAGGAGTTGCTATCTAGCCAGGTTGCTTGCATGGTTCATGACCTATAGGTAGCGACAGGGAACGGGGGACACCTATTGTAAATTATCGTAAATGAATGTTAGGGTCACGGCCAGGGGGTGAGAAGCCCGTCCCTGATCGGTCTAGTCCTGGGCAACGGCAGGGTTGCCTCTGCAAACTCGGCCCGAATTTGTCTATAGCCCTTGATCCCCGTATAATAATTTTGCTTCATATTCCTTCATCAGGACTCCTTTGCCATGGCCCTTCCTCAACCCAGCCTCTACACCGTGTTGATCACGGCCACGGGCAAGGATTCCATTACCCTTAGGATCACCCCCTGGACACTGCTGACGGGGCTGGGGCTGGGGCTGGGATTGCCCCTCATAGCCATTACCGGACTGACCTATCACAATTGGCGTTTAGCCCAGCAAAATCAGGCGCTCACCGCTACTGCCAGCGAGGTGTTGACAGAACTCAGCGCCATCGGTAGCGAGATTCGCGTGCTCAAGCACCGGGCCGGGGTATCGGATGTGGAGTGGGATGCGCTTTCCCCCGATCCCGAATCGACGCCTCAGGGTGGGCAAGCCCTCGAGGCTCCGCCAGCACTGATGCTGGCCACGGCCCAACGGCAGCTTCCGGCCCTGTCGGCGATGTTGGCGGCGGATGTGCGCCCTGCCCTGGAGGCCGCCCTAGAGGCCGAGGCCGATCAGCGGGCGGCGTTTCCCGATGGCAAGCCCGTGGCCGGCATCGCCAAAATCTCCTCGGAGTTTGGCCTGCGCTCGAATCCCTTTGGGGGCAGCAGCTACGAGCTACATGAAGGGATCGACTTTGCGGGGCCGGTGGGGCAGCCCATCTTAGCGACCGCCGATGGCATCGTGGTGAAGGCGGACTATGATCGCGGCTACGGCAACCACGTCAAAATCGACCACGGCTATCAGTACGAAACCGTCTACGCTCACCTGTCTCGCATGACGGTGAAAATGGGAGACCGGGTGCGGCGAGGGGATGTCATCGGCCACCTAGGCAACACCGGGCGTTCCTCTGGCCCCCACCTGCACTACGGCATCTACCGCAACGGACAGGCGGTAAACCCCCGCTACTTCCTCAAGCTTGAGGCTCGTTCCGAAGAGACTCCCTAGGAACATACCCAGGGAGGGAAGCGAAATAGTAGGATCGAGACACCTTAAATCTTAAACTTCTGGCAAGACCGATCCTATGGGCAGTATTTTTGGGCAGCTATTTCGCATAACCACCTTTGGCGAGTCCCACGGTGGCGGCGTGGGGGTGGTGATTGAGGGCTGTCCGCCTCGGCTGGAGATCAGCGTGGAGGAAATCCAGGCGGAGCTAGATCGGCGGCGACCAGGTCAAAGCAAAATTACCACCCCCCGCAAGGAGAGCGACCGCTGCGAAATCCTCTCTGGCGTTTTCCAGGGCAAAACCCTAGGGACGCCCATCTCAATCCTGGTGCGCAACCAAGACATCCGCCCCCAGGACTATAGCGAGATGGCCACCACCTATCGCCCCTCCCACGCCGACGCCACCTACGACGCCAAATACGGCTTCCGCAATTACCAGGGCGGCGGACGATCCTCGGCGCGGGAAACCATTGGCCGAGTGGCGGCGGGGGCCGTGGCCAAGAAAATCCTTCAGCAGGTGGCCGGGGTCGAGATCCTCGGCTACGTCAAGCGCATCCAAGACCTGGAGGGCACCGTTGACCCCGCCACCGTTACCCTCGCCCAAGTAGAAAGCAATATCGTGCGCTGCCCCGATGCCGAAGCCGCCGAGCACATGATCGCCCGCATCGAGGCCGTCCGCGACCAGGGGGACTCCATCGGCGGCGTGGTGGAATGCGTGGCCCGTGGGGTGCCCGTGGGCCTGGGGGATCCCGTATTCGACAAACTGGAGGCGGACTTGGCCAAGGGCGTGATGTCCCTTCCGGCCAGCAAGGGCTTTGAACTGGGTTCCGGCTTTGCGGGCACCCTGCTAACGGGCAGCGAACACAACGACGAGTATTACACGGACGAAAACGGCCACCTCCGCACCCGCACCAACCGCTCCGGCGGCACCCAGGGCGGCATCTCCAACGGCGAAAACATCATTATTCGCGCTGCCTTCAAACCCACGGCCACCATCCACAAGGCCCAAAACACCGTGACCAACAGCGGCGAAGCCACCGTCCTCTCGGCCCGGGGTCGCCACGATCCCTGTGTGCTGCCCCGCGCCGTGCCCATGGTGGAAGCGATGGTGGCCCTAGTGCTGTGCGATCACCTGCTGCGCCACCACGGCCAATGCACCCTGTTTTAGGTGAAGGGAAAGTGAACGGCCTGCCCAAATGAGAATGGCTGACCGAGTTGGGGATTCCGGTTGAAAGGAACCTATCTTCACTACAATTGTTATGCTTTCGCGAAATATCTGTTTACAAGTGTTCACTTACAAGTGTTCACTCGCAAATATTCGCTTACTAAAGTATCTATGAGCCTGCCGTAGACACCGTGACAACGAGGAGAGTGGTGTGAGTATACCGGAGTTATTTGAACGGGGCGGCATCGCCATGTGGCCCCTGCTGCTGTTGTCTATTTTGGCGGTGGGGACAATTTTAGAACGCATTTGGTTTTGGTCGCGCATCCTCACCCGCGAGCGGGAGGTTTCGGGGCGGGTGCTGGAGGCCGCACGGCGAGACTGGGGGGCCGCCGCCGACATTGCCCAGCGATCAAGCATTCTACCCATGGGTCGTTTTTTGTCCTCGGCCCTCAAGCTCCAAACCCCCGATCCCGAAGTCTTCCGGCTAGCCTTAGAAACCTCGGCCAATGAAGAACTGGCCATCATGGGCAAGGGCGACAAGATTCTGGAGGCAGCGATTGCCCTCTCCCCGCTGCTGGGGCTGCTGGGTACGGTGCTGGGGTTGATCAACTCCCTCGGTTCGATTCAAATTAGTGACCTGGGCAGTGGCGACGCCACCGCTGGCACCTCCCTCGGCATTAGCGAAGCCCTGATTAGCACCGCCACGGGGTTGATCATTGCCATCATCAGCCTCGCCTTCTATCGGCTCTTCCAGGGGTTTATCTTTGGGCAGGCCAAGATGTTCCGACAGGCGGGCAGCGAGCTAGAACTGCTCTATCGCCAAAGCTGGGCTCAGGGCAAGGTGCCGGCTCCTAGCTCTCCAGAACCCGCCACCAATGCTTCGTCCGCCGTCCCCAGCCTGACCACCCCCAGCCCGGAGACGAGCCCCCTATGAAGGTTGATTTACTCGATAGCCCCAAGGAAGACGTGCGGCTAGAGATCATCCCCCTGATTGATGTGATCTTCTGCATCCTCACCTTTTTTATCCTGGCGGCGGTGGGGCTGACTCGGCAGCAGGCCATTAGCCTCGATTTGCCCTCCGCCCAAACCGGACAACCCCTCCCAGGCCAAATGGGCACCATGGGTGATCGCCTCTACGTCAGCGTAGACAACCTGGGCCAGGTCTACCTGGATACTCAGCCTGTCAGCATTGAGTTGCTCTACGACGTGCTGGTGCAGTTTAGCCAGGTGAACCCCGGTGGGCTGATGGTGCTCTACGCCGCCCGCGATGCCCGCTACGAAGACGTGGTGGCGGTGCTGGATATTCTGCGGGCCGTTGGGGGAGAACGGGTTGCCCTGGCCACCCTGCCCAGCAACATCGACCTCAGTGACCCCAATGCCACCAATGCCTTTCCCTTTCCGGGCGATGGGCTCCAACCGGGGGACACCCCCAGCCTGGAAGAGGCCGACCCCAGCCCCCCCGACGGCTTCGGGGAGTTCACCAATCCTGGGCTTCCCCTCAGCCCCTCCACGCCCCTGAACCCGAGGGATAACCTACCCCCCGGATCCAGTCCTGGAAGCAGGAATCGGCCTGGGGATGGCCCCGTCGTAGACTAGCCCAGCCAGTTCATCCCGCCAATCACCAAGAGCAGCAGCACCGCTGCGGTCAACCAGCTCACCCGGCCTCGCAGGGCATTGATTTCAGCGGCTTGGCGTTCCAGCAGGGGAGCCTCTAGGCGCGGCGGCAGGGCGGCGGCGGGCAAAGCCTCGGTGGGGGCCACATCAATCACCGGGGTCATCTCCTCGGTCTCGATGAGCAGCGGGCCATCAAACCGCAGCAGGTTAAACAACCAGCGGGTAATCAGCCACGGGCAATTGCGCCTAAACCAGCGCAGGGCAAACATCCGAAAAATCGGCTTACTGAGGCGGGCTATCCCCTTCAGGGGCCAGCGCAGGGCATCAATGGGCACCTTTTGATCAATCAGCCGCCCTGAGCCCACATCGTAGAGGCAATCGAGCACCGACTTGGCCACTGCTTCCTCCCGCTGAAACAGACTTTCGAGCAGCCGCAGCACCTCCTCCACGCGCTCTATCTCCGCTTGGGTCAGCGAAGCTAGGGGCTGTAGGGAATAGGGAGGACGATTCTGCGTCATGGTAGCGGCGGAAGGGAGGAACCCACGGGCTCCAGGAAACCGAGGAAACCGAGAAAACCAGGAAACTTCGAGGCAGGTTCTAGAAAAGTTCTGCACAGGATGCACTATGTTCAAGTCTACCGGGTGTTTTTCGATTCTAGGATCTGGGGTGGAAAGGGATGACCGAGAAAACAGAGGTGGCGGTGGCCATCTTGTACCAAGGGAACCGATTTTTGCTGCAACTGCGGGATGACAACCCCAACATTCTTGTCCCAGGCTGCTGGGGCTTCTTTGGCGGGCATATTGAACCGGGGGAAGACCCGCCCACCGCGATGCGACGGGAACTGCTGGAGGAAATTGGCCATGCCCCGCCGGATCTCGATCTCTTTCAGCGGATGGAGACGGATCAGGTGGTGCGCCATGTATTCCACGGGCCGCTGACGGTGGGCCTAGAGGCGCTCACCCTGATGGAGGGCTGGGACTTGGCCCTGTGGACAGAGGCGGAGATTCGCCA
>JALQST010000140.1 GCA_023264315.1 Nodosilinea sp. BSH.14 | reverse complement strand
ATAGCGGAGGCCAACGATCCAAACGATCCTACGGGCGCAGGTTAAGGAATCCCGGCAAGCAGGAACCTTGCAGACTAACGAATGGGAAACTACTGACGTAGGTTTTGGAAAATCTCAAGCTGGGTGGTGTCTCGCACAATCAGAAAGACCCCCAGCCCCAGCAGCAGCACCAGCCCTGTCTGCATCACATTTTCCTGGAGGCGATCCGGCAGGGGCTTGCCGCGCAGGACTTCCACCAGCAGGAAGGCCAGTTGACCACCATCCAGGGCAGGCAGAGGCAGAATGTTGATAATCGCCAGGTTAATGCTGATGATGGCGGTGAAGGGGAACAACATCGCCAAGCTGGATTCCGCCAGTCCGGCCCCTTGCTCCACAATTTTCACGGGGCCAGCCACCTGGTTCGCCATTTCACCGAAGTTGGTGACGAGCATCACAAAGCCGTTCACCGTGCGCACCAGCATGTCCTGGAACTGCTGGGCGGCTAGGGTGATCACCTCCAGCGGCCCAGTGGGGCGACGGTAGCCAAAGTTGCCATTGGCCTGAAGTTGCACCCCAATGACGGCGTTGCCATCGGGGCCCGGTTGGGGAATGACGGTGAGTTCCAGTTCCCGGCTGCCCCGCTGCACCACCAAATCCACGGGTAGGTTAGGGCTTTCCTTAATCAGTTGGATGAAGTCGGGGATCGTCTCTTCGCCGCTGCCCAGGGGTTCGCCGTTGGCTGACAGCACAATATCACCGGGACGGAGGCCCGCTTGGGCAGCGGGGGAACTGTCAGACACCACCTGGGGCACCACAATCCCGGGCTGGGGGTCAAAGGTTTCGGGAATGCCCACCGTCGTAAACTGGGCCACGAACACCAGGTAGGCAAATACCAGGTTGGCAATTACCCCGGCACTAATGACAATAGCGCGGTCGAGAATGGGCCGATTGCGCAGCAGGTCGGGATCGTTGGGGGGGATGTCGCTGTCTGGATCGTCATCGGGAAAACCCACAAACCCGCCGAGGGGAATGGCCCGCAGGGAATATTCTGTCTGAGCCCCCTGGAACTTCCACAGAATGGGGCCAAAGCCAATGGCAAAGCGGTTGACATGGATACCCTGGAGTCGGGCGGCGAGGAAATGTCCGGCCTCATGGACGGCAACGAGAAGAGCGATGACGGCAATCGCAGCAAAAACGGACATAGGCTACCCGACCGGTGACAACAGTTTTCCCATTCTAGCGCCCCCCATGGCCCTGAACTGGGCCATGGGCAGCCTTAGTTTAGGGTTCTCCAGCGCCGGGGTCGGGACGACGCGATGAGGGCGTTTGTCCCCTCCGCTCTCAAGCAAGGGAAATTCTTGATTCAGCAAGACCAGCCCCAATCCCCACGGCCACAGCCTGGGTCGTTGCGCCGGTACGGTATAGGCTGAAGGTAGACCTCCTTGGCCCTGTAAGATAACTTCTCGCTGGTATGGAACTTTTGCCCACGGATCACCTGATGGCGCTAGATCGGCAGCATGTGTGGCATCCCTATGCGCCGATGCCAAATACCGGGCCAACCTTTCCGGTGCGGTCGGCCCAGGGCGTTTATTTAGAGCTAGAAACCGGCGAGCGCCTGGTGGATGGCATGTCCTCCTGGTGGACATGCATTCATGGGTATAACCATCCCCAGTTGAACCGGGCGGCGATTGACCAAATGGGGCGGATGAGTCATGTGATGTTTGGCGGCTTGACCCATCAGCCCGCTGTGCAGTTGGCCAAGCGATTGGTTGACCTGACGCCCGATCCGTTGCAGAACGTCTTTTTTTGTGATTCGGGTTCGGTGGCGGTAGAGGTGGCGATGAAAATGGCCATCCAGTATTGGCACAATCAGGGTCAGCCGCAAAAACAGCATTTTTTGACCATCCGCAACGGCTACCACGGCGACACCTTTGCGGCCATGGCGGTGTGCGATCCGGTGAACGGAATGCATCATCTGTTTCGCCATAGTTTGGTGGAGCAATATTTCGCTGATACGCCGCAAATTCCCTTCGATGGTGACTGGCAAGAAGAGGATATTTCCAGTTTTGCCAACCTTTTAGAAACCCATCACCAAGAGCTGGCAGCAGCGATTTTTGAACCCGTGGTGCAGGGGGCGGGGGGAATGCGGTTCTACAGTCCGCACTATGTGAAACGGGCGCGGGAATTGTGTGATCAGTATGGCATCCTGCTGATTTTGGACGAAATCGCCACGGGCTTTGGCCGCACGGGGAAGCGGTTCGCCTGCGACTATGCCCAGGTAGCTCCCGACCTGATGTGCGTGGGCAAGGCGCTGACGGGGGGCTTTATGTCCCTGGCGGCCACGTTGGCGACGACGGAAATTAGCCAAACCTTTGCCCAGGGCGAGGCGGGCGTATTTATGCATGGGCCAACCTTTATGGCCAATCCCCTGGCCTGTGCGGTGGCCTTGGCGAGTTTGGAACTGCTCGATAACGGCGACTGGGTGGGGCAGGTTTACCGTATCGAGGCCCAACTGCGGCGGGAGCTTGCGCCCTGTCGAGAGTTGCCTGTCGTGAAAGACGTGCGGGTGCTGGGGGCGATTGGCGTGGTAGAACTGCACCAGCCCGTGGAGATGGCGGTGGTGCAGCCCCAGTTGGTGCAGCAGGGCGTCTGGCTGCGGCCCTTTGGTCGCCTGATCTACACCATGCCGCCCTATATTATCGAGCCGGAGCAACTGCGCTGTATTACCGAAGCCATCGTCACCGTCACGGGGCAAATCAGTGCTAGGACTGAGGTTTAGCGGTTGTGATCAGCCCCATGGATACGCCCCCTCGAAGGCGCTAGATTAAGGTCGATGTCGATTCAAGGTCTAGCCCAATTGTTGACTCAACGGTTGCAACTTCAGTGGGTTCTAAGGCATTTTGGGGGGGTGACCGCCTTCTATGCCTTCATTGCCATTGGCTTGGTGGAAGCCAGCCTGGGGGTGTTGCTGCCGTCCATTTTGCAGGCATTTCAGCTTACCACCGTCACGGTGACGCTGCTGTTTTTGAGCCAGATTAGCGGCTATCTGGTGGCGGATTTGGGCCTTAGTGTAATCAGCCACACCCTAGGGCTGGGGCGCATGATGTTGCTGGCGGCGGGACTCCTAACAACGACTCTAGTGATCTACGCCACAACACCAATGTGGGGTTTGATGGTGGCGGCGGGTGTCCTCCTGGGGCTGGGGATTGGCCTGATTGATGCGGGCATCAACACCTACATGGTGCGGGATGTGGAGCAGGCCGACCGCATTGGCGCAATGCACGGCTGCTATGGCATCGGGGCGCTGACGATGGGGTAATCACTCATCTTGCCGCAATGCACCACCGACCTACAGCGGCTAGCTTTATGGGTAAGCTGGGTGCATTGCTAGCGCGAATGTACCCTACTGATGCCGCTGACGGAGGATCCGTCGGTGCCCGTCATCTTTATTGAAGCCCAGATGCAGGCCGACTCCCGGTTCTATGGGCGCTACTTTGCCGAAACGCACCTGTATCTCTACCAATACCAAATCGAGCGGCCTTGGCGTGGGTTGGTGATCCTGCGCTCTCAACCGCAAAACCTGGGGAGTGAGGTGCCCTACGCGACGTTGCTCAATCACCCGGTGCAGCGGCTGCATCTCAACGACCTGCGAGAGGAGACCGATCTACCGCTCTCCCTGGCGTTGCTGCGCTTAATTGTGCGGCCCGATGCGGCGTTGCCCGATGCGGCGAAGCAGGTGTTGGCCCAGGCCGAGGGGCAGGCCGAGTCGGCTTTTCAATCCATCCTCAATAGCCTGGAAGCTATACTAATCAACAGATTTCCCAAATTCATCACCCAGGAGATTCTGGCTATGTTGGATCTAAAGATGGCCGATATGCGCCAAACTCGCTTCTACCAGGAAGTTCTTGCAGAGGGGGAATCTGCCGTACTGCTGAGTTTGCTGGAGCGGCGGCTGGGGCCGTTGCCGGAGGAGCAGGTGGCGCATATTCGGGCGTTGCGGTTGCCGCAGTTGGAGGCACTGCTGGAGGTGGTGCTGGATTTGGCGGATGGGTCGGCGTTGGCAGATTGGCTGGCGGCGCATCCGGTAGATCAGCCTTCTGCTCCAGAATAGGCTGTGCGGTGGGATGCCAACTATCATAGTCAGGGTGGCCCATGCACCAAATTGCCCAGCCGCCCATGAATCCATCGGTCTACATCCTCATTCCTGTCCACAACCGCAAGGCGGTCACGCTCACCTGCCTAGAAACGCTCCAGCGCCATGGCGACCTAGACCGCTATCACATCGTGGTCATTGACGACGGCTCCACCGACGGCACCGCTGAGGCCATCCAACAGGCATTCCCCCATGTCAAAATTCTGGCGGGTAACGGCAATTTGTGGTGGACAGGAGCGATGTGTTTGGGCATGGAATACGCCGTTCAGCAAGATTGTGAAGCCGTGATTTGGCTGAATGACGACTGCCCACCCACCCCAGGTAGCCTAGCCGCCATGTACCAAGCCTCTCAACAGCAGGGCAACGCCATGATTGGGGCCGCTTGCTACATCGCAGAAACCCATACCCTTAAACCCACCGGAGCCAAAGGCCGCACACCAATGTATGCTCACCCAGGGGATTTAGTACCCGTTGATGAAATGAGCGGTTATTGTGTTTATATCCCGAGAGCTGTTATGGCCAAAATTGGCTTACCCGATATGCGTCGTTTTCCCCATTATTATGGCGATAGCAGCTACAGCTTACACGCTACTCGCTCCGGCTTTCCTGCTTACCTATTAGGCGATGCCAAGGTAATGAATATCGGTAAAGCTAATGCTCAATCAGGAGATTTTTATAATTCCGGTTTAGCCTCTTACAAATATACTTTTAACCAAGTTTTTCTCAGTCGGGGATCTATTTACTACTGGCCTACTCAGTATTTTTACAACATCGAAAAGTATGGACGATTTAAGGGCACAGGCTTATTTTTCTTAAAAACATTGCGATGGTTCACTAGATGGACATGGCTGAGCGTAAAGTGGCAAAACAGCCATGTCTAATTACCATTGATGAACTTCCTCTACACCCTCACCGCCTATCCGCCCTACATTGGTGGTGCCCAACTGCATCAACACCTGCTGGCGCAGCAGCTACAGAGGCGGCATTACATCCAGGTGGCCACCTTTTGGAACCACAACCGCACCGACTGGCTGCTGGGCACCACCCTCAAAGCCCATGCTCGGCCCTACGATTACGCGGTGGATGGCATTCCTGTCCATCGGTTGGGGTTTGGTTGGGGAAAGAAACTGCGGATGGCCCGCTGGTTGCCGCTGTATTACCCCTGGATGGCAGCAGCGCTGCCTCCCATTGCGGCGGTGATTGAGGAATCCATCGAAGCGCTGGCCTACTATAGCGACCTGATCCACAACGTGCGCATTGGGCGAGAGGGGCTGACCTACGCCAGTTGGCAGGTGGCGCGGCGGCGAGAGATCCCCTTTGTATTCACGCCGCTCCATCATCCCCGTTGGGTGGGCTGGCGCTACCGGGAGTACATCTACCTCTACCAACAGGCCGATGCGGTGATTGCCCTCACCCAGGCCGAGGCCAAGATTTTGCAGTGGTTGGGCGTTCGCGAAGACCGCATTCACGTTACGGGGATAGGCCCGGTGCTAGCGCCCCAGGCCGACCCGGAGGGCTTTCGGCAAACCCACAGCATTACCGGGCCGATGGTGTTGTTTTTGGGGCAGCACTATCCCTACAAGGGGTTTCGGCAGGTGTTGGAAGCGGCTCCGTTGGTGTGGGCGCAGCAGCCGGAGGCCCAGTTTGTGTTCATTGGCCCAGCGGTGAAGGATTCGGAGCGGGCTTTTGCGGAGATGATGGATCCGCGTATTCATCGGCTGGGATCAGTGGATTTACAGGAGAAAACCAATGCCCTCGCCGCCTGCGATTTGCTCTGTGTACCCTCCAGCCAGGAGAGCTTTGGCGGGGTGTATACCGAAGCCTGGAGCTTTGGCAAACCTGTCATTGGCTGTAACATCCCGGCGGTGGCGGCGGTGGTGAGCGATGGACAGGATGGGTATCTCGTGGAGCAATCGGCGGCTGCGGTGGCGGATTGCATTCTGGATGTTCTGAACCATCCCCAGCAGGCCGAACAGATGGGGAAAGCAGGCTACCAAAAGGTTCAAGAGCGCTACAGTTGGCCCACCTTGGCGACCAAAACTGAGGCGGTTTATCGTCGGTTGCTGTGTGTGTAACTATCGCCTAGTGGTCTACCCCTTAGTCATCAGGGCACCTCGATTAATTGCCATTTGGCGGCCTTCAAGAGGCTAGAACCCTTGAGATCACCTTGCCACTCCCAGAAAAATCTGTATTTTTCGAGGTACCCGTTGGTTTGACCCGCCCGTCGATCTTGTCACCCTCAGCGCTTGCCAAACAGCCATGGGCAACCTTCAGGCAGAACTGGGCTTTGCGGGCTTTGCCCTCCAAGCCGGAGCGCGGTCGGCGCTGGCTAGCCTATGGCGGGTCAGCGCCGAAGCCACCACCGGACTCATGACCACCTTCTACCAGCAGCTCGACCAACAGACCACCAAGACGGAAGCCCTGCGCCAAGCCAACTGACCTTCATTCGCGGCGAAGCAACCATCGAAAACGGCAACATTCGCTGGCCCGGTGGCACAGTACCATTGCCGCCCAACCTGGCCTTTTCTGGCACCTAGGATCTCCGCCATCCCTTCTACTGGGCGGCCTTCTCCATCGTAGGGAGCCCTTGGTGATGACCGCCGCCTATGGGAGATGCCACCCTGCCTAGTTCTGAAATGTCAAGGCCAAACCTAACCCGCCGCTCTGGCCCGATCAAGGCTGTCTAGCCCCATGGTGAAGGTAGCAGAGAGCCCTAGGAGAGATTCAGCGGATCCACATCAATGGTGAGGCTCACGGTGGTGGGGCAAGCGTCCCGCAGGGCTTGCAAATCGGACAGGGGGGCGCCCAAGGGAAATTTCAGCAAAATCTGCCATCGAAAGCGGCGGGCCACCCGCAGAATGGGGGCTGGCGCAGGGCCAAGGCGAACATGGGGCCGATCTTTTAGCAGGTGATCTAACCGCAGGGCCAGATCCTGGGCCACCCGCTGTACTGTCGCGGCCTCAAAGCTGCTCAGCCGCAGCAGCACCAACTGCCCCGCCGGGGGATACTGCAACATTTGGCGCTGCTCCCATTCGGCGGCAATGAAGGACTCGTAGGCATGGTCGGTGACGGCTTCGATGACGGGGTGCTCCGGCGTGTAGGTTTGCAGCAGCACTTGCCCCGGCTGGTCGCCTCGGCCCGCCCGCCCCGCCACTTGGATCAACAGTTGCATGGCCCGTTCGCTGGCCCAATAGTCATTCATATAGAGCAGTCCATCGGCGGCGATGATGCCCACCAGCGTCACCTGGGGCAGGTCGATGCCTTTGGTCAGCATTTGGGTGCCCACCAGCACATCGGCCTCCCCCTCGGCAAAGCGGGTCAGCAGGGCACGGTGGGAGCCCTTGGTGCGGGTGGTATCGCTATCAAACCGGATGCAGCTTAGGTCGGAGAACTGTTCTGCCAGGGCATTCACCACCCGCTGGGTGCCGCTGCCAAAATGCTTGAGGTAGGGCGAGTGGCAGTCGGGACAGTGGCGCGGATGGCCCTGCTGATGGCCGCAGTAATGGCAGCGCAGGGTCATGGGGCTGTGGCCCTGGGGCTGATGGTAGGACAAGGACACATCGCAGTGGGGGCACATCATCACCAGCCCACAACTGCGGCAGGAGACAAAACTGCTGTGTCCCCGTCGGTGGATGAACAATAGCCCCTGCTGGCCCTGGGCCTTCATCGCCGTGAGGGCATCCT
>JALQST010000013.1 GCA_023264315.1 Nodosilinea sp. BSH.14 | reverse complement strand
CGCTCCGAAGGAATCCCGTCGCGAGGCTATCCAAGGGCGGCACCATCAGGTTTCCCATGGCAGGGCCAGCGGCGAACCCGGCACTGTCGATCAGCACTAGGGAAGCAACGGCTTCCGGGTAGGTGAGGGCAAAGTCGATGGCGGCGGCTCCCCCCATGGAAGCGCCCACCAGCACCATCGGATGCCGGATCATCTGCTGCCAAAAGGCGTACAGGTGTTGCTTAATCACCCCTGGGGACAACTGGGGACACTGGGTGCGGTCGCTAAAGCCAAACCCCAGCAAATCCACCGTCCAGGTTTGGCGTTGTTGGGACAGCAACGGCCACAGCCGCCGAAATTCGAGTTGGGAGCTATCGAACCCGTGAATCAGCAGGATTGGATCATCCCCGCTACCAGCCACGGCATAGGCGGTGGGGATGGGGCTGTCCGCCAGGGAGGTTTGAAGATCCACAGATTGAATGGCGACGGCCATAGCGACGGAGGTGGATTCCGTGAGGCCAGCGGCGGCGGCGGGGAGGGTGGGGTTGGTCATGATCGGGAGTCGGGAGTCAGGAGTCGGAAAGTCGAGGGTCAGGTAGGGGCGAGGTCTCCGCGCCCTGGGTCCTAGGGGATTGGGCTATTCGTAGAGGGCAAAAAGCTGGTCGAGTTCTTGCTGCATGGTGTCGCGAACGTGCTCGTAGCAGGCGTTGACGTAATCCTCATCCTGGGCGGCGGCGAGGCCGTAGCGGGGGAAGGTGATAGGTGGGCAAACGCGGGTGTGGAGAAACTTGGGCCAGGGCACATTGGGCAGAGGGCCGAGGGCGATGCCCCAGGGACAGCCAAGATAGAGGGGAATGGTGCCCGGATCGAGGTTAAGGATCCAGTTCCAGCCCTGTTGTTTGCGCCAGGTATCAACGCTGTCGTAGAAGTCTTCTAGCACCCAGAGGGTATCGTGGGCACCGTAGGAAATGGCGGGCACAATGGGGACTTCCTCCCGCAGGGCCAGTTTGATGAAGCCTTTTTGACCAAAGAAGCAAATTTGGTCGCGCAGGTGATGGGGCCGAAACACATCCCGCGCCCCACCGGGATAAACCAGTAGCGAGGATTGCTGACGCAGGGCGCGGACGGCAGCGGGGGAATTGGCCCGCAAACAGCCCACCCAGGATCCCATGCGCCCTAGGGCCGGGAAAACGCGCCAAATGCGGGGATCCATCATGGCGTAGGAGGGGCGCTGGGTGCCGAAGCGGCGCAGCCAGTCGTAGGTCATCATCAGGGTGTCGGGAGCGGCCAGCCCGCCGTTGTGGGAACCCACAATCAACATTGGCCCCTGGGCGGGGATGTGTTCCCAGCCGTCGGTTGTGACCCGGAAGTAGTGGTGGTAGACCCAGTCAAAAAAAGGCAGCATCCGGTCGATTTTGGCCGGGTCACGATCCGCCAAGGAACGGCCATCCAAGGAACCCACTGGCTGCTGCATCGCTTCTTGGGCCAGTTGCGCCATAGCGGCCACCGCTGACCCAAGATCCTGCGGGCGGGTTTGGGGCGAGAAGGGGGCCATCCTAGGAAGCTTGGGCGGTGAGGGGCTGGCGATTCAGATCCAGCAGGGGCCGAAAGCCGTGCTTCACCGACGCTTGGCCAATTAGATCCATTTTTTCCAGGGTGATTTGGTTGCGGCCCCAGGAAAAGTTGGTGTACCACTGCTCAAAATCCAGCAGCATGGCCTCGGCAAAGCAGGCAAAGAGCTGGCGGGCAGGCACGTCCATGTTGACGATGCTCATAATTTTCCAGTCGATGTCGAGGGAATGCTCGACGATGCCGCCCTTGAGGACGTGGACGCCCTCAAAGCTGAACTGCTGATCGAGGTTTTTGGGATAGCCGCCGTCGATCATCAGACAGGGCCGCTTCAGGGTGGTGGGGTCAACGGTGACGCCCTTGGGCATACTGGCCACCCACACCACAATGTCGGCCTTGGGCAGGGCCGAATCGAGATCCATCGGTGTGCCGCGTCCCAGTTCGGCCTGGAGGTTTTGTAGACGCTCTTGGTTGCGGGCGACTAACAGTAAATCCTTAAGATCCGTGCGGGCATTCAGCCAGCGACAGACGGCACTGCCAATGTCCCCGGTGGCTCCACAGACCGCTACGGTGGCATCGGACAGGTTAATCCCCAGCATGGCGGAGGCCGCCTTCACCTGCTGACAGATGATGTAGGCGGTGTGGGTGTTGCCCGTGGTGAAGCGCTCAAACTCTAGGGTGACGTTGCGTACCTGCTGAATTTGGCTGAGGTTGAAGTTTTCAAAAATAATCGACGAAAAGCCGCCCAGAGCCGTAATGTCGATCCCGTGCTTTTGGGCGTGGGCCATGGCGTTGATGATTTTGCGGGTGGCCGCTTTAATGCGCCGAGAGGCCAACATCTCCGGCAAAAAGCAGGACTCCACGTACTTGCCTTCGATCTGCTGCCCCGTGGCGCTCGTGACTTTGATAGTGTCTACAATTTGCGGCGGCGCACTGCACCAAAAATCAATCCCCTGGTCGGCATATTCTGGGTAGCCCAGATCACGGGCGACGGCTTGGGCATGGTCGAGGCTAGTGAGATGTCCGATTAGGCCAAACATTGCAAATTACGTTACTGCGTAGGGTGCGCCAGGGGAATTGGTGCAGGGGATCAATTTACCTAGAATAAACCGCCACCGCCCCAATGAACACTGGTCGGCAAAAACCCCAGGGGAGACTCGGTGTAGGAGGCAGAGTTGGGTGCTGGGGAGCTTTGATTCTGAAGATTCCTCGGAGCCCCCCCAAATTCCCCTTTTTAAGGGGGACTTTGGATCGGTCCCCCCCTTCCCAAGGGGGGCTAGGAGGAATCACCCCCTGGGGCTACGAGGGACAGAGACCCCCGTTTCAACGCTAGCCTAGGCGGCAGCGAGTCCTTGGGCGGAGAGCTTCATCACTTCGCGGCTGGAGAAGCCGATGTTGGCCAGGGCTTCGCCGTAGGTGATCATGAAGTCTTCGATCAGGGCGTCTTTTTCCATGCCCAGCACCCGCGCATCGTCGGCGACTTGGTTCAGCATGGCCCACACCAGGGGTAGGTTTTCCCGGTTGGCTTGCTCCAGTTCCGCCTTGGAGGCTTCAAAGTTGGCCTTCAGCCATTCTTCGCCAAAGTTGAGGTGCATGTATTCATCCTTCACCACGCCCTCGGTGATTTTGCGGGCAAAGTCATCGGCCACAGGGATATAGATGTTGTAGGCCGAGATGGCGAAGGTTTCGATGATCAGGGACTGAATCAGCAGGCAGGTGACAATTTTGCCCTCGGCCCAGGCGTCCTGGAAGTTGCGGTGCAGTTGGGCAAAAAATTCCTGGGCAAAGGCCATGTCCGGGGTCACAGACAGGTTCTTGCCGCAGGCTTGGAAGCCTTTCATGTGGCGGTTTTCCATTTTGGCCAAACGCAGCAGTTCCTCGCCATGGTCGGGCAGGCTTTCCGCCAACTTGCGATAGTTGTCATAGGCCTCCTGCTCACCCTCAATCACAATCGCATTGATGCGGCTGTAGGCGTCTTTGTAGCTCTCAGACTGATAGTCAAAGGTGGTTTCAGTCTCTAACGATTGCATAGCCATGGTGTCCTGCTGGTTTGCTAAGGAATAAACTTTTTGATTTTAATCGCAATAATACTATGGGAAAGTTAACCCGATGGCAGTTCTGGAACTGGGACAGGGTATTTCTGAGGTAAAATGACGGCCCTAGCAGCCGCTAGCCTTAGCGAAGCCTGACCTTTGGCTGATAGACCAATTATTTTCAAGGCACTATAGATTTTTCTAATCTTAAAGGCTGTTTCTGGTCAATTTATCCCCCTAATCCCCCTCGTGAAGCAGGGCCGCTAACCCCGCTAGGAGGCGCTCCAGATGGGCCTCGGTGTGGGTGGCCATGAGGGTAATCCGCAACCGACTGGTGGGCACCGTGGGCGGACGCACCGCCGATACCCACAGCCCCAGTTCCTGAAACCGCTGGCTGGCAGCGACGACCTGCTGCGCCGAAGTCCCCACCAGGCACAGAATGGGAGACTCGGAGGGTAGCCGCTGAAACGCAGGCTTCTCCCCATAGTCGAGGGTTTCATCTAGGCGATCCTTGAGGCGGTCTACGTTGCGCCAAAGGGCCTGTCGCCGTTGGGGTTCCGCCTGGACAATCTGCACCGCTTCCAGGGCCGCTGCGGTGTCTGCCGGGGAGAGTCCGGTGGTGTAGATCCAGCCGGGGGCACGGTTTCGCAGAAAATCTATCACCGGTTGGGAACCCGTCACATAGCCGCCCAAACTGCCTAGGGCTTTGCTGAGGGTGCCCACCGTCACCATGGGGCGTCCGAGACAACCCAGGTGCTCCACCGCTCCGGCTCCGCGCTGGCCCAGAACCCCGGTGCCATGGGCCTCATCCACCAGCACCATGGCCTCGTAGGTGTCGGCTAGGTCAAGAATCTGTGGCAAAGGGCAGAGATCGCCATCCATGCTAAATACGCTGTCGGTGGTAATCAGGCAGCGGCGATGCTGGGCACGGTGGGCGGCGAGGCATTCCTCCAGATGCTCCACATCCCCGTGGCGATAGTCGTAGGTGGTGGCTCCGCTGGCCTTGGCCCCGGTACGCAGACTGGAGTGATTGTATGCGTCGCTGAGGATCAGATCCGCTGGCCCCACCAGGGCGGCCATGGTACTGAGGTTCGCCAAGTAGCCGGAACTAAACACCAGGGCGTCTTCGGTCTGCTTGAGGTCGGCCAAAGCCAGTTCCAACTCTCGATGCAAATCCCGATGGCCACTCAACAGCCGCGATCCGGTGCTGCCCGTGCCGTAGGTTTCAATGGCCTCTATCGCCGCCGCCGCCAGCCGAGGATCCCCCGCTAGGCCCAGGTAGTCGTTGCTGGCAAAGTTGATCACGGATTGCCCATCTCGCACCATCACGGCCCCGGCCTTGCCCTGGACAGGCTGCACCGTGCGGTAGCGGTGGGCGCGGTGGAGGGCAGCGAGGGAGTGGGGGATCCAGTGGTAGGGGGAGGGCATGGGGGAGGAGTCGGGAGTCGGGAGTGGTGGGAATGGCTAATTTGCCGCTGGGGTTTTGTTAGAATTTTGGTCGCATTATGGTTAGGCTAGAGACAGCTTGGCATCGCGTTTGTGCCCCCTGTTGAGGGGATTGACGAGGGGGCCAGCGATTCATTTCAGTCGATCAACTAGCCGCCCTTTCCGGCGACCGCATTCAGTGACCACGTTCAGCGACCCATTCAGACGATTTCAAAACACCATTCACCATACTCTTGAGGGGGCACCGTTAATCACCTATGGCACAGCAACCATCCCTAGAGCCCGTTCGCCCCTTTGACCGTGCCACCCTGGAAAGTATGTTACAAGCCACCAAAACCCCCGCCACCGGATGGACAATTGAAGCCAGTGAGGAACTTTACCGCATCCATAGCTGGGGCGATCCCTATTTTTCCATCAACGCCGATGGCCATATCACCGTGTCGCCCCAGGGGGATCGGGGTGGGTCGCTGGATTTGTTTGAGTTGGTCGAAGCCATCAAACAGCGAAACCTGCATTTGCCGCTGCTGATTCGCTTTCCGGACATTTTGGAAGACCGTATTGAGCGCATTAACGCCTGCTTCGCCAAGGCCATCGCTCGCTACAAATACAACGGCGTCTACCGGGGAGTGTTCCCGGTGAAGTGCAACCAGCAGCGGCAGTTGTTGGAAGACATCGTGCGTTTTGGCAAGCCCTACCAGTTTGGCCTAGAGGCGGGTTCTAAGCCGGAATTGCTGATCGCCCTGGCGACCTTGGATACCCCTGGGGCGCTGCTGATTTGCAACGGCTATAAGGACAAGGACTACATTGAAACGGCGATGCTGGGCCAGCGCCTCGGCCAGCAGCCGATTATTGTGATCGAGCAAATGAACGAGGTGGAACTGGCCATTGCCGCCAGCCGCCGCCTGAATATTCGTCCGGTGCTGGGGGTGCGGGCCAAACTCAGCACCAAGGGCAGCGGTCGCTGGGGGGTTTCGGCGGGAGATCGAGCCAAATTTGGCCTGACGGTGCCGGAAATCCTCGCCGTGGTGGATCGGCTGCGGGAAGAGGACATGCTGGACTGCCTGCAACTGCTGCACTTCCACATTGGCTCGCAAATTTCCGCCATCAGCGTGCTCAAAGAAGCCCTGCGGGAGGCGGGCCGCATCTATGTGGAACTGGCGGGTCTGGGGGCCAAGATGGGCTACCTCGACGTGGGCGGCGGCTTGGCGGTGGACTACGACGGGTCTCAGACCAGCTTCTACGCCTCTAAGAACTACAGCACCCAGAACTATGCCAACGACGTGGTGGCCGAGGTGCAGGAAGCCTGTCGGGCCAAGGACGTTCCGGTGCCGACCCTGATTAGCGAAAGCGGGCGGGCGATTGTGTCCCACCAGTCGGTGCTAGTGTTCGATGTGCTGGGGTGCAGCGATGCCCCGGTTCAGGGCGAGCTGGAAATTCCTGGCGAAGGCGACCACGCTATCCTGCGGGAACTCTACGAAATTCACCAGGGCATTACCCCCCAAAACGTGCAAGAACTCTACAACGACGCCCTGCAATTTAAAGAAGAATCCATCAGCCTGTTTAACTTTGGCTATCTGACCCTGGCGGATCGGGCCAAGGCGGAACGGCTCTATTGGGCCTGCTGCCGCAAGGCGCTGTCGGTGGTCAGCGATGCTGACTATGTGCCCGAGGACATCGAGGAACTGACCCAAAGCATGGCCTCGATCTACTACATCAACCTGTCGGTGTTCCAGTCTATGCCCGACGCCTGGGCCATTGATCAACTGTTCCCCATCCTGCCCATTCACCGCCTCAACGAAGAACCCTCCTGCCGGGGCACCCTGGCCGACCTCACCTGCGACAGCGACGGCAAAATTTCCCAGTTCATCGACCTGCGCGATGTCAAGCACGTCCTAGAACTTCATCCCCTGAAGGAAGGCAAACCCTACTACCTGGGGATGTTCCTAGGCGGTGCCTACCAGGAAATTATGGGCAACCTGCACAACCTGTTTGGCGACACCAACGCCGTCCACATCCACATGACCCCCAAGGGCTACCAGGTGCAGCATGTGGTGAAGGGCGACACCATGACCGAGGTCCTGGGCTATGTGCAGTACGACGCCGAGGACATGATCGAAAACATCCGGCGGCGGTCAGAACAGTCCCTCCAGGAAAACCAAATTACCCTAGAGGAATCCCAACTGCTGATTCAACAATACGAGCACAGCCTAGGCCGTTATACCTACCTGGTGTAACGCGGAAGACGGGGTTCTTAGCCCTGTGCCTGTTGAAACAGTGGCCTTTTGTGCCCCTGACCACCGCGCCCCACCCCCTATGCTGAGATGGACTCGGGGAGTCGGTTGCCATGCCCGCATCGGGCAGCACCGTCGATTCCCCAGCATTCTGTGTCCTCACGTCCATCTCGGCCCTGGCTATGCCTACGCTAAAACGCCCCCACAAGCGATTGATTCTATCTTGCCTGCCCTTGGCGATCACCCTCACCGTGGTGGGCCATCCCCATGCTCTAACCTCAGCCACGAGTACTCCCCAGCCCAGCCTGTGCCAAGTCTCGGTGTCACAACCCCTCACCCTCTCCATCCCTAGCCCCCAGAACACCCTCCTGCGAGAAAGCTGGCAGACCTACCGAGATCGCTTTATCCAAGCCGATGGGCGGGTGATTGATCGCGCAGACCGGGATCGCACGGTGTCCGAGGGGCAGGCCTACGCCATGCTGCGAGCCGTCGCCATCAACGATCCCGCCACCTTTGAGCGCACCTATACCTGGGCGAAAAACAACCTGGCCCGCCGCGATGATCAGGGCCAACTCCGGGATCACCTGTGGGCATGGCACTGGGGCCAACGACCGGACGGCAGTTGGGGCATTCTCGACGATAACTTCGCTACCGATGCCGACATTGACGCCACCACCGCCCTGATTTGGGCCGCCCAGCGCTGGCGCTGCCCCCAATATTTGACCGAGGCCCAGGCTATTTTGGATGACATTTGGGAGCAGGGAACTGTAGCGTTGCCCGATGGTCAGCGACAACTCCTTCCCGGCCCCAAGGATGCTTTTTTCAACCAACCTGATCGCCTGGTTCTCAACCCCTCCTACTTTGCACCAGCCAGTTTTCGGCTCTTTGCCCAGGTCAATCCTAGCCGCGCCTGGAACAGCCTGACGGACAGCGGCTATGCGATGTTGGCCGATCTCAGGCAGTTTTCGGAAACGGGGCTCCCCCCCGACTGGGTGGTCTATAACCCCATCACCCAAACCTACCGATCCCTAGATTCCGGTGGACTGGATCCCGATCTCCCCCTGCAAAGCCACTACAGCTTTGACGCCATCCGCGTCTGGTGGCGGGTAGGACAAGACGCCGCCTGGAACCGCGCCCCCCAGGCCAAGGGCTATCTCCAAGGCCAACTGCCAGAACTCATCCAGCGCTGGCAGCGGGATGGTCGTCTGCCCGCCCGCCTCTCCTTGGACGGCCTCACCAAGTCGAGCTACGAAGCCACCGCCCACTACGCGATGCTGTATCCGGCCCTGCTCCAGGTGGATCCCGCCATCGCTGAGGCCATCTATCAACAAAAACTCCTACCCGCCTACCAAGACGGCTTCTGGGATAGCGACACCGCCTACTACACCCAAAATCTAGCCTGGTTTGGCCTGTTGCCCCTTGAGGTTTCGCCGGGCCGCCTGCAAGCGGCCCAGTCGTCCCTTCGACGCATCGGACGATAAGGCCCTTCTGGCCTGGGATTCGGCTAGGCTCAGTCCCATAGCGAAGGGCCACCGGACAACCGATTTACCCACGCCCCCTAGGTCATGGTGGTGGTGAGGGAGGGCAGGGTGGCCGGGTCGCCGACGTAGATACCAAGGGATCGAGCCACCTTCACCATGGTGCCCTCCACATCCACGGGGCCAGGGCAAATGTTGCGGTCGTGGCAGTCACGGACGATGGCGATGGCCTCACCCAAGTCTTTGGAACGAACGCGCCCCGCTTCCCACACCACTAGGCGGCCATAGCGCTCGTCGGCAATTAAGTCGGTGGCTTTGCGGCCAAAGGCAGCGGCCAGCAGGCGATCCGAGGCGGTGGGGGTACCGCTCCGCTGGATGTGCCCCAGCACCGTAGCGCGGGTTTCTACGGCGTCCATGTCGCAATAGTCTTCGGCCCCACTGGCACAGAGAATGTGGCTGCGGCTGGCGATTTCCTGGGCTAAAAATTCGCCAATCATCTTCATGCGGTGGCCATCGTCACCCCGCACCCCTTCCGCCACCACCACGAGGGCAAACTTGCGGCCCCGGTGGCGCAGTTCCGCCAGTTTGTGACACACCTGGTCGATGATGGTGCCATCCAGGACGGGTACCAGTTCGGGAATGAGAATCACGTCGGCCCCCCCGGCAATGCCGCCGTGGAGCGCCAGGTGTCCGGCGTCGCGGCCCATCACTTCCACGACCATTACCCGGTCATGGCTAGCGGCGGTGAAGGTGAGATCGTAGAGGGCCGTGTTCACCGTTTGCACGGCGGTGTCAAAGCCGATGGATCGCTCGGTAAACGGCACGTCATTATCGATGGTTTTCGGAATGCCGATCAGGTTCCAGCCGCCCTTGAGGGAAATTTCGTAGATGATGTCTAGGCTTCCGTCGCCGCCAATGGCAATCAGCGCATCCAGCCCCAGCAGTTCATAGCCCTTGAGGATTTTGGCTAGAACCTCCGGGTTGCGGGAATCACCCTTGTTGATCGAACCGAGGATGGATCCGCTGAGGAATTGCAGCACGTCAATGCCCTGGAGCACCCCCGGAATATCGTAGCCATGTTCTGGAATCACCAGGTCGTCGGGCTGGTATTCCCCCTCGGCCACACGCATCATGCCGTCGGTGCCGTAGGGAATACCCAACACCTGCCACCCTCGGCGGCTGGCACACTTCACCACCGCTCGAATCACGGCATTCAGGCCGGGACAATCACCGCCGCTGGTGAGGATACCGATGCGCTTGGGGCTAGCCATGGGAGATCTCCTTAGAGTAAATGGGGGTCAGCACCGATGCTTGGGGGAGGTTCTGGGGAAGTCCCGGCACACCGGGCTCCGACCATTTCTTCTAGAGAGAATATCAGCGAGTTACCGGGATCCTCGCCAAGCTTCCGAATATTTTTCAGAAGTGGCCTAACTCGGCCTAGGCTAGTTCTAGGGCCAGCCTAGACCCAGACAGCGGTTCCTAGCCCCTCGAAACTGGGCCTGCCCCCCGCGATTCCGGTCAAGGTTCCCTCAAAACCGGGCGAAATATCATCCGCCGTTGATCCATGTCATCAGGCCGTACCCATGATCGCATTACCCTTTGGACCCTGCCCCTGGTGGTGGTCGGAGCCTTTTGGCTGACGCTGGATGCCGGATTAACGGCGGTGGTCTGCCTCGGATTCCTGCTGGGGGGCTGGATGCTCGGCCCCGACTTGGACATTCATTCCGTACAGTACAAACGCTGGGGCTGGTTGCGCTGGATTTGGCTCCCCTATCGGGGCAGTATGCGCCATCGGTCGCCCTGGTCCCACGGGCCGGTGATTGGGACGCTGATTCGCGTCCTCTATGCCTCGCTGTGGATCAGTTTGATCGCGGTGGTGGTGGTGGATGTGCTCAACGGGCTAGGCCGCACCGCCCTCACCTGGGAAGCCCTGGCGGCGGGGGCGGGGTGGCACCTGCGCACCCACTGGCCCCATTGGCTGGCCCTGGTGGTGGGCCTAGAACTGGGGGCTCTCAGCCATTACACCGCCGACTGGCTGTCCTCCGCCTGGAAGCGGCGGCAGTCTGGTTCAAAAAAACGCGGCCTCCGCAGGGATGGCCCGAGGAATCGCCCTAAAGACGGCTCTAACCGCAGTTCTAACCGTAACCCCAAAAAAGCGAGATCCCGGAAAAGCTCCACCCCACCGAGGCGCACCTCCCCCACATCGGGCGCGGCGCACTCCCGCAAACGCCGATCCCACCCTGAAGACCATGACGCCCAATCGTAGAATTCCCCAGGCAGCAGCCCACAAGCAGCCCCCACCGGGGCCATCGGCGGTCGCGCCTGCGGTTTCATCAAGGCTTGTGAATCCTGCAAACCCCAGTGGGGAACCGGGGTATACTAAGGCTATCGCCCTTTAGCCGCACCTGTATCGTGGATTTGTCCTGTAAAAGTGAATATGCCCTGTTGGCGTTGATTGAACTCAGCGCCCACCATGCCAGTGGCGAACCCTTACAAATTCGTCAAATTTCGGCTCAGCAAAGCATCCCTGACCGATACTTAGAGCAACTGTTGGCTACCCTGCGTCGGGCGGGGTTAGTCAAAAGCCAGCGGGGGGCACGGGGGGGCTATTTACTTGTCCGCGAGCCGTGGAAGGTCAGTCTCTACGATGTCGTGAGCTGCATTGAAGGGTTTGAGGGCCAGCCCGACGGAGATAAGTCCCCTGCAACCTCGGAGGCGCTAGTGGTTCAGGGTGTGTGGGGTGAGGTGAGGCAGGCGGCGGAGGCGGTGCTGCAACGCTATACCCTGCAAGACCTACTGGATCAGCGCAACGCCAAACAACAGATTGACATCATGTATTACATCTAGGCCAGACCCATGCGCATAGCAGAGAACGTGACCCAACTGATCGGTCGGACGCCCCTCGTTCGGCTCAATCGCATTCCCCAGGCGGAGGGCTGTCTGGCCCAGGTTGTGATCAAGCTGGAGGGGATGAATCCATCGGCCTCAGTGAAGGATCGGATCGGCATCAACATGATCGAATCCGCCGAAGCGAAAGGGCTCATCACTCCGGGCAAAACCACCCTGGTGGAACCCACCTCCGGCAATACGGGCATTGCCCTGGCGATGGCGGCGGCGGCGAAGGGCTATCGACTCATCCTCACCATGCCGGAAACCATGAGTTCCGAGCGGCGGGCCATGCTGCGGGCCTACGGGGCCGAACTCGAGCTAACCCCCGGACTGGCGGGCATGTCTGGCTGCATTCAACGCGCCCAGGAAATCCTCGATGCCCTGCCCGACGCCTACATGCTGCAACAGTTCCGCAACCCCGCCAACCCCGACATTCACCGCCGCACCACCGCTGAGGAAATTTGGGCCGACACCGATGGCCAGGTAGATATCCTCGTAGCTGGGGTGGGCACCGGGGGCACCATCACCGGCGTGGCCGACGTGCTGAAGCAGCGCAAGCCGGGATTCAAAGCCATTGCTGTGGAGCCGGTGAATAGCCCCGTGCTCTCCGGTGGACGCCCGGGATCCCACAAAATTCAGGGGATTGGCGCGGGATTCATTCCCGAAGTGCTCAATGTGGATTTAATCGACGAGGTGGTGCAGGTAGCCGATGAAGACGCCATTGCCTACGGGCGGCGCATGGCCCGCGAGGAAGGGCTGTTATCCGGCATTTCCAGCGGAGCCGCCGTCAAGGCAGCGGTGGAGATCGGTCGTCGGCCCGAAAGCGAGGGCAAGCTGATCGTGGTGATTCAGCCCAGCTTTGGCGAACGCTACCTCAGCACCCCCCTGTTCCAAGACCCAGAGCTGATGGCCCCCCTGACCGTGAATTAGGATGGCCGGGGGTGAGGACGCAGCAGGTGCAAATCCTCCCAGGTGGTGAGGACGAAAGCCGCACCGGCCACGGGGGGCCGTCCCCAGGCCTCGGAAACCGAGATAAATCCAGCCGTTTCGGCCTGATGAGCTAGGGCTTGATCCACCCAACTATCACCCACAATCACCACCTGACGAGGGTTAACAGCCATTCGTCCGCAGAGGCGATGCAGCAAGGCTGGATTGGGCTTAGGAATATCTTCTAGCTCGGTGCCCTGCCAGTCGTCTATCCAAGAAAAAAGGTCGTAATGGCGTAGGAATTCTTCGATATTGGCCGAACTATCGGAGGACAAAACCCCTAGCTTAATCTTGCTTTGGCTGAGGCGTTGCAACATAGCCTGGGTGCCGGGAAAGGGAGGGGTATAGAGCGTCTTGGGCTTAAGGTCAGCATCCGCTAGGACAAACTGTTCGGCCACGAGATCATGAAGATCTGACGCAGGGGAAATTCCCAGATCTAGCAACACCTCAACTAAGGCTTCAATATTAGATTGGCGTGTGCCTGCGGCCATTAAGCCATCGGGGTCAAGACCGTTGTCCCACACCCCTAACGTTGCCATTAGACGATCCACCAGATCGCTAGGGAAGGTCTGAAGATACTCAGTGAAAGCCTCTGCGCAGCGCTGGCAGCGGGCCTGAGCAAGACGCCTTAAAAACGGCGCAGAGTCCGACAGGGTGCCATCTTTATCAAAAATGATGGCTTCAATCCCTAACAGACTCTGATGACCGCAATAGACCGGATTCAAGGAACTATTTAGTCAACGGCAACGGCCATTTCGTCGTCTTCATAGACTTCTTCACCGGCAAGGGCGGCTTCCTTCTCGGCAGCTTGCTTGCGCAGGTTTTCGCGATACTTGGCGGCCATCTCCTCGGCCTTGTCAAACACCAGGTCAGGGTTCTTCACCATGTCGCCCGGTTCCGGCTCAAGCTGCTTGGTGGAGAGGGAAATCCGACCGCGCTCGGCATCCAGGTCGATGATCATGACCTTGATTTCGTCGTTGACGTTCAGTACGCTGTGGGGCGTGTCGATGTGGTCGTGGGAGATTTCGGAAATGTGCAGCAGACCGCTGACACCGCCGATATCGATGAAAGCACCGTAGGGCTTGAGGCCGCGCACGGCACCCAGCACCACTTCGCCCACTTGCAGACCGTTCATCTTGCGCTCCACGAGGGCACGGCGATGGCTGAGCACTAGGCGGTTGCGCTCTTCGTCCACTTCCAGGAATTTCAGGGGCAGGTCTTCGCCCACGAGGTCTTCCTTGGGCTTGCGGGTGCTGATGTGGGAGCCGGGGATGAAGCCGCGCAGACCTTCAATCCGCACCAGGGCACCGCCTCGGTTGGTGGCAAACACGCCGGAACGCACGGTGGCGTCTTCCTGCTGGAGCTGACGCACTCGCTCCCAGGCCCGCATGTACTCAATCCGACGGATGGACAGGGTGAGCTGACCGTCTTCGTTTTCGTCGGTGAGGATGAAGAACTCGCGGGTTTCGTTGAAGCGCAGGACTTCTTCGGGATGATCCACGCGGTTGATGGACATTTCTTGGATGGGCAGGTAAGCTGCCGTTTTAGCACCGATGTCAATCAGGGCACCTCTGGGCTCCAAGCTAAACACAGTCCCGGTGACGGTGTCGCCCGGGTTGAAGTGGTAGTCGTACTTGTCCAGCAGTGCAGCAAAGTCTTCGTGTGTAAACCCGATTCCCGTGTCCTTTACGTCCTGATTGAGCATGCTAGTGTTTTCCTAAGGTTTTCTCCGTAAATACTGCGGTTTTCTGTGCAGACGTACAAAACAATCGACTCAGTGCTATAGAGGCTCGTACCGTACACAAACCGTATCGGCCCGAGACAGCCCGATAAACCCACAGGATTACGATTATAACCGATGGGGTCAAGATCTTGAAGAGGGGATGGATAAAGTCAGCAATTCTCAGTATGACTAGGCTGGCGAATACAATACCGCTCAGGCTGAGCCTGTCGAAGCCGTTTCACCGCCTTTTCACCCTTCGACAGGCTCAGGGTGAACGGCCAATTTGCCAAAATGAGAATTGCTGGGATAAAGTTCAGCCATCCTGCGTGAATCACAAACCCAGTGAAGGACGGCCATCTCGACGGCTTTCATCTAGCTCAAGGAATAGACCTGGGTGGGCGCAGAGGATCTAGGGCCGTGATGTAGCTAGGGGTAGCTTCCTTGGCGATGGCGCAGGCGGTGCGGTCTACGGCCAGCAGGTCATTCCCCCAGATGACTTGGCCAATGGGAATACCATCGCCTCGGTCAGGTTGCCAATCGCGGCTGACGAATTTTTCGGTGCAGTCCACCACGCCGCCATGGAAAAAGGAACCCAGGGTGAAGTAGACATCCTGGAGCACGAGGGGCACCGAGGGCCGATGCAGTTGCCCCCGGGAGTGAGGGCTGCGGGCCTTGTACTTGGCTCTGGGCATCAGGCCATAGAGGTTTTTCAGGGAGGCGGAAATCAGCGCTTCCCCCTTGAGTTGCGTGCGTTTGAAGGCGCTGACCGACAGGCACCCATCCACCGTTTGCAGCAGCTTAGGAGCCCACAGGGTTTTGAACCGCACGGGCTGGGGAGATCGATTGGGATATTCCACCCAGTCCAGTTGGTCGGCATCCAGCAGGCGCATCCCCTCATCCAGCAGGGCATGAACCCCGTTTTTGGCCATGATGGCCTCGAAGGACAGCTTGGAGCAAACCCCTTCCACAATCAGGATTTCCGCCTGGGGACTGTGGTGCCGCAACCCAGACAACACCCGCCCCAGCACAGCCATACTCACCGTCACCGGCGGCCCCACGGGATAGCCCAGATTCGGCTTAACCACAATTTGCCGCGCCCCATGCAGGGAGGCCGGGGGCGTGTAGACAAACTCCGCCGTGGGGGCGGTGTGGACGGAGTCTGAGTAGGCGGCGGCGTAGTCCAGTTCCGCAAAAATCATAGGGGGCCTAGGGGGGTATGGGCGTCCTTCGGGGGGCTCAGAGCTGGCAGCAGGTAGAGCAATCCAGAGACGAGGGTGAGGGCCACCGCCAGCCAAAAGAGGGCTTGGCTCGGCAGATCCAATACCTCCGGCAGGGGTGCAATCAGAACGGTAATGGCGGCAATCTGCACCACGGTTTTGGCCTTGCCCCAGAGGTTAGCTCCCGGCACGCCGCCGCTTTGCAGGGTCGGGTTCACCCGCCACCCGGCGATGGTGATTTCGCGGGCCACAATCAAAAACACCCCCCAGGCGGGTACGCGGTTCATTTCCACCAACACCAGCAGCGGGGCGAACACCAGGAGCTTATCCACTAGTGGATCCAAAAACTTGCCCATCTCCGTTACCTGGTTCAGCTTGCGGGCTAGGTAGCCATCCAGCCAGTCCGTTCCCGCCGCCAGCAGGAAAATTCCCGCCGCAATCCACCGTTCGTAGGGGGTGGGATGGGTGAGCAAAATTAAAATTAACGGCACCCCCAACAGGCGGGATACGGTGATCCAGGTGGGAAGGTTCATAGGCCCAGGGCAAACACAAGTAGAAGCATTATCGCCCATGCCGTAGGACGCATGGCCCGAACACCCAACAGCAAAAAACACTCAGAACAGGGAAAAGCTTAAGAAAGGCCCAGGAATTCCTGGATGACGGAAAAAGCCTTGCCATGCTACACCTACATCCTGTGTGGTTGAGAGGGAATCGGTTTGGCAAAAAACCAGCGGGAAACCTGTATTACCCTAGCCCACGGCAGCGGTGGCAAGGCCATGGCCGATCTGATCAGCCAGGTGTTTGTGCGGCGGTTTGAGAACCCCATGCTCACCACGCTGAACGACCAGGCGGTGATGGATTGGGCCGGGGGACGGCTAGCCCTAACGACGGATTCCTACGTAGTGGATCCAATCTTTTTCCCCGGCAGCGACATTGGAGCCCTGGCGGTTAACGGCACCGTGAATGACCTGGCCGTCGGCGGAGCCACGCCCCTCTATCTCACCTGTGGCTTCATCTTGGAAGAAGGGTTGCCCCTGGAAACCCTGCGGCGGGTGGTGAACAGCATGGCCGGGGCGGCGGCAGCGGCGGGGGTGCACATCGTCACCGGAGATACTAAGGTCGTCCCCAGGGGCAGCGCCGACAAGCTGTTTATCAACACCGCCGGGGTGGGTCGGGTACCGGAGGGCATTGCGCCCTCGGCGGATCGGCTCCAGCCGGGGGATGTCGTGCTGGTGAATGGATTTCTGGGGGATCACGGGGCGGCCATCACCGTGGCGCGGGCCGATTTAGCCCTAGAAAGCCCCATCGAAAGCGATTGTCAGCCCCTGCATGGCCTCGTGGCCGACATTCTGGCGATCTGTCCCCAGGTGCGGGCGATGCGCGATGCCACTCGCGGCGGGCTGGCGACCGTCCTAAACGAATTTGCCCTCAGTTCCCAGGTGGGGATTCGCTTGCAGGAAAGCGCCCTGCTCGTACGTCCGGCGGTGCAAGGGTTGTGCGAACTACTGGGCCTCGACCCCCTCTACCTGGCCAACGAAGGTAAACTCGTCGTTGTCGTGCCGCCAGATCAAGCCGACGCCGTTCTCGCCGCCATGCGAGCCCATCCCACCGGTACCGACAGCCAAATCATCGGCGAAGTCGTCGCTGACCCCGTGGGCTTTGTGCTGCTGAAAACCGCCTTTGGCAGCGATCGCATCCTCGACCGCCTGGTGGGCGATCAACTTCCCCGGATTTGCTAACCGCTGGCCGTCAGCCATGACTAACGGACGATTTTCTAACGCCGGATTGGGATCACACATCCAACTCCACCCACACCTGTTGCAGCAGCGGTTGGGTACCCATGCCGCTGACGGCGGAAATGCAGTGGATGGGACGTTTTAATTCAGCCTCAAAGGTTTGAACCAGGGCGTCGAGGGTGGCTTTGTCGAGGGCGTCAACTTTGTTGAGGGCGACGATTTGGGGGCGATCCCCAAGGCCATGGCCGTAGGCGAGGAGTTCTTGCTGGATGGTGTGGTAGTGGTCGAGGGGTTGTTCGGCGGTGGCATCCACCAGGTGTAGCAATAGCCGGGTGCGCTCGATGTGGCGGAGAAATTCGTGGCCCAGGCCAAGCCCCTGGTGAGCCCCTTCAATCAGACCGGGGATATCGGCAAAGACGGTACCGTCGCCCGTCGGTCGCCGCACCACGCCCAGGTTGGGAATCAGGGTCGTGAAGGGATAGTCCGCAATTTTGGGCCGCGCCGCCGAGAGGGCCGCAATCAGGGTGGATTTCCCGGCATTGGGCAGGCCGATAATGCCCACTTCTGCCAGCAGTTTGAGTTCCAACCGCAGCCGCCGTTCTTCGCCAGGAAGTCCGGGGAGGGCGTGTTCCGGGGCGCGTTGGCGGTTGCTGAGAAAGTGGCGATTGCCCAAGCCACCCTTGCCGCCCTGGGCCACGCAGAGGGTTTGGTCTGGAGTCACCAAGTCCCCGAGGACTGCCTCGGTGTCGGCGTCGTAGACCATGGTGCCGCAGGGAACCTCTAGCACCAGATCGTGACCGCAGGCTCCGGTCATGTTTTTGGGGCCGCCCCGCTGGCCATCTTCGGCCTTGAACTGGTGGGCATAGCGAAAGTCCAGCAGGGTTTGCAACTGCTCCGTGGCCCGCAGAATAATCGACCCGCCGTGTCCGCCATTCCCCCCCGATGGCCCCCCGGCGGGGACGTACTTTTCACGACGAAAGGCCACAATGCCGTCGCCGCCTTTTCCAGCGATGACATCTACCTCGGCTTGATCAATAAATTGCATGGGGTCGGCGGGGAATGAAGGGATCGGGTAGACCGGAACAGGGCGCTAGTTGGCGGGAGTGCTAGACTCCTGCTGCTGAAGCTGCATCAACGCGGCCCGAATTTGTTCGGCAAGGGTGTCGTCTTGGGGATAGGCGGCGGTGATGTCGTTGAAGCGCCCGTTTGGCAGGCCGTTGGCTTGGACAATACGGCGGGCCTCGTTGCAGTAGTTCACCAAGATGGTACGAACGTTGCTTCGCACACTGCGGGGCAATTGGTTGAGGCTATTCGTGGTGGTGCAGCCTAGGCTGATGCTGTTGATGTCCACATTGGTGCCCGTCAGGATTGACCGAATTTCGTTGTAGGCGCTGGTACGGGGGCCTTCCATCTCCAGCACCGAGCGGGCATAGCGCATAATTTCCTCTTGGGAAACCGTGATCCCCTGGGCCAGCGCCGCCGATCCCCAGCGCACCTGGTTGTCTACGGGGTTGGGGAAGACCAGGGGCACCGCCTGGGCCAGCAGGGCCACACTGGCCAAACAGACCGCCATCCCAAGGGAGCGGATCCGTCGCTGGGAAATAGGGGTCATGAAGGGGGATGTGCGCATAGCGATCACTGGAACTCGGAGATTTGAACCGATGATGGTGAACAGGACAGCCTCACCTTGCACGCCACAACCGGACGGGTTGGCGTCCACCTAGGGACTCTGCCTGGTTGTCTTAAAGGGAGAAAAGGGACGTATGTTCCCTCGTTGTAACGTTCGCTAACGGGCGCTATCGGGGCGAAAAATACAGCATAGTTCAATTACTTTAGTGTGGAGGGTGGCCTGTTCATCCCGACCGAGTTTTAATTCAGATTCTAATTCTAGTAGCAAAGGCAAGCTTCGCTGCAACTGGGCCAGGGTAGTACTCCGGATCTCCTGACGTAAAAAATAGATCCGCTTGGGGTTAGCAATTTCCGCAGCGGCGGCAATCTCGGCTTCACTGGTCACACGCTCCGCCTCCATCACCTTCAGCCACAGCCACAGCCGAAACTGACTCACCAAGGTAGCCACCATCCGCAGGGCGGGTTCGTTGCGGCTGAGCAAATCGGCCACCAGCCCCAGGGCGTTTTGGGCGTCACCCTGCTTGATGGCATTGGCCAGTTTCAGACTGTTTTGGGTCGATACCGTCACTAGGGCGGCGGCGGCTTCGGGGGGGATGGGCCGCTGGGGATCGTTCCAAAACAGGGTCAGTTTTTCCAGCTCAATGTGCAGTTGACGAGTATCATTACCCACCGCATCAGCTAGCAAATCGATGGTTTTAGGTGCTAGGTTCAGGGATCGGGCCTTAGAAAGGGATTCTACTTGCTGACGAATTAAATCCGTTTTCCAGGGCGGAATAACGGAAAATTCTCGAAATTCCCCATACTTTTTAAACAGCCTATAAAACTTGGAACGGCCATCGGGCTTACTGGCGCTGGTCAACAACAGCACCGAATCCTCGGGCAGGTTGGGCAAGGTGCGCTCAAACTCGGCCAGCACCTCCTCGGAACAGCGCTGTCCCAACGTGGTCTCTTGCAGCCACACTAGCCGCTTACCCAGGCCAAAGGGCGGCGTCATCGCCTGGTTGAGGGCCTGAATGGGGCCATTGGCCACCGAGGCCGGAAACACCTCATAGTTAAAGCTGACCCAGGCGTCATCCAGGGTTTGCTGACGCAGGGTATGCACCGCCGCTTGCAGTTGAAAGTCGTCGTCGCCCCAGAAGAAATAGGCTGGCATGGAGGTTTAGGGAGTCGGGAGTCGGGAGTCGGGATGGATTATGGGATGATGGGGGACGGTTTAACGGGTGGGTTACGTTTAAGCCATTCGTGTGGGGTGATGGGGCAGACGGGTGACATGAATCCAGCAAAGGAACGGGTAGGTTAGGGCACGATGGCAAAGGTGTGGCAAAGCCCTATTTTAGAAGAAAGTTTCGGCTTGATTGATGCGGAATTTGGCCCCCACGGCTTCACGCCGGAGGAGTATGCCGTGGTGCGGCGGGTGATTCACAGCACGGCAGATTTTGAGTTTAAAGACCTGGTGCGGTTTGATCATGGGGCGATCTCGGCGGGGTTAGCGGCCCTGGCCCAGGGTGCGCCCATTGTGGTGGATGTAACCATGGTGCGGCAGGGGGTGGTGGGTTTAGTAGAGCGTACCTTTAATAATCCTCTGTGGACAGCGGTTAGCGAGGGCGATCCGCCAGCACCGGGCCGTACTCGCACGGAAACCGGGCTGTTGCGCTGTTTAAACCCGATCTCTCGCCCAGAGCCTAGCCAAGAGCAAACCCAACCCCCCCATCCCCAAGACCGTAGGGGCGAGGTCTCCTCGCCCCCTGATACCGAGGACGCACAAACCGAACTTGGCCCCACCCCTGGGGCGGTGGTGGTGATTGGCAATGCCCCCACGGCCTTGATGGCGCTCTGTGAGGAAATGGAAGCGGGACGGGTGCGGCCTGCCTTGGTCATCGGTGCCCCGGTGGGGTTTGTGGCAGTGGAGGACTCGAAACAACGGTTGGCCCAGGTGGCGGTGCCACAAATTCGGGTGGAGGGGCGCAAGGGTGGATCCCCTGTGGCGGCGGCCATTCTGAATGCCTTGTTAGTGCTGGCCTGGGAGCAACAACCATGACCCCCATCCAGGTGATTGGTGTTGGACTCGATGGGGCAGATGGGCTATCCCCAGCCCTGCGGGAGTTGATTGACAGGGCCACGGTGCTGGTGGGCAGCGACCGGCAT
>JALQST010000139.1 GCA_023264315.1 Nodosilinea sp. BSH.14 | reverse complement strand
CGGGGTGGCCTCAACCGGGAGGTGCCCGCCAGCTACCACCTGCCGCCGGAGAGCCTCGATCAGCCCTGGGAGATCGTCCTCACCGGTACAGAAACCGCCCCGGCCCAACCCGCCACCCTGCAAAATGACCGGGCCGGGATACACCGCCAACTTTGAGAACCTCGCCCTGACCCCGGACGAAGACCTCACCCTCTACCTGGTGCCCACCCCCACCGGCCCAGAACTCACCTTCCTGGCCCATCGCGCCATGGCCATTCCCAAACTCTCCATCCACCTGAGTGACAACACCAGCGCCTACGCCTTCGATTCCTCCACCGCCGAGGGCGATTCCCACACCGAGCGACGGGTGTCTCGCAGTGCTGGCTTTGAGATCAACGGCCTGCAACTGACGGCGGGACATCGGGTGGCCTTGATCGCCAAGGGCGACCTGAAACGGCTCTACTTTGCCGACGACGACGGACGGGATAGCCAGTACAGCCTCACGGTGAAAAACCGGATGGTGATTCGTGATCGCATCGAGATCGGCCAAACCCAGCCCGATATCCTCACCTACACCCTCACCTACGAGGAGGAACTGCGGGTCAGAAACCTGCTGGTGGATGCCAACGCCCAGGCCTTTTTTGACTACGATCCCGCCTTCATCGATCCCGGTACCCTGCCTCGCCAGGAACTCCTCGCGGCCCTGGATCAGCGCACCATCCCCCTCGCCATCGCCTACGAACCCCTGAGCGCCGACCCCAACCGCTCCGGCCCCCTCAGCCTCCGTCCCGCCAAGGGCGACCCCATTGGCAAGCGGGTTTTCCAAGCCTCTCTTCACCACAGCGATCTTTAGTCGGGGGCGCTAGTCTGGGGATTCGTCGGGGAATTTCGCCTTGATCCGGCCCTGGATGTCTTGAAACAGGGTTTCCATCAGTTCCGGGGTGATGGTGCCGGGAATCAGCAGGTCGTTCATCAAAAAGGTGGGGGTGCTTTGCAGTTCAAGGCGCTGGGCCAAGGCCAGATCTCGCTGGATGGCGGCCTCGACCTCGGGGCTGCGGCGATCCTGGTTAAACTGCTCCAGGTCAAGGCCGATGGCGGTGGCCAGTTCCAGGTAAAGATCCTCCCCCAGGCGCTCTTGGTGGGCAAAGAGGCCATCGTGGTACAGCCAAAATTGCCCCTGTTGGCCAGCGGCCCAGGCGGCTTTGGCGGCGGGGGTAGCCTCGGCATGGATGGCATCCAGGGGAAAATGCTTGTAGATGTAGAGCATATCCCCGTTGTGACGACGGATAAACTCCTTCATCGATGATCGCTCCTCAGCGCACGGTGCCCAAACCCTAAACACATCCTAAATATGTAGCCCTCAATACCCTAGAATAATGCCCTTACCGAGGCTGTGGTACCGTCTAGGCATCCCCATCTTGAGGTGTCCTGTGTTTGCCGTTGCCCTAAAAGCTGGCTCTACGCCCACGTACGTGCTGTCGGATTTGGAAACCTCCTCCAAGCTGGAACTGGTGCCCCAACGGGGGGGAATTGCCACCCGTTGGCAGGTGGCGGAGCAGGATATCCTCTATTTCGACGAAGCCCGCTTTGCCGATCCCTCCCTTTCGGTGCGAGGTGGCATTCCCATCCTGTTTCCCATCTGCGGTAATTTGCCCGACAACCAATACACCCTCGACGGCCAGACCTACACCCTTAAGCAGCACGGCTTTGCCCGAGATCTGCCCTGGCAAGCCACCGATCAGGCCACCACCGACGCTGCCAGTCTCACCCTCACCTTGGAGAGTTCTGCCGAAACCCTGGCTCAGTATCCCTTTGCCTTTACGCTGTCCTTCACCTTTGTCCTGTGTGGGTACCATCTCGAACTGCGACAGCGGTTTACGAATCGGTCGGATCGGGCCATGCCCTTTTCCACCGGGCTGCATCCCTATTTTGATGTCAAGGATAAGACTCAGCTTGAGTTTGACCTGCCCGCCACCGAGTTTCAAAACCACCTCACGGGCCAAGCAGAAACCTTTGGCGGACAGTTTGACTTTAGCCAGCCCGAGATTGACCTCGCCTTCCAAAACCTCACGGCCCCGGTGGCCACCGTCACCGACCGCCACCTAGGCCGCCAACTCACCCTCACCTGGGATGACGCCTATACTCGCCTGGTGTTTTGGACAGTGCAGGGCAAAGATTACTACTGTCTAGAACCCTGGACAGCCCCTCGCAACGCCATGAACAGCGGTGATAGCTTGCTGGTGATTGCTCCCCAGCAAACCCTAGAAACCTCCGTCCGAATGACCATCACCTTGCTCTAAGGCCCAGACCTTCAGGACGCACCCTGGGGAGCGCCCGAGCGCGATCCATTTCCCGGATCCCTATCGGTCAATACCGGGGCCTGGTAGAGCAGGGTGGTGAAGGTGACGGTGGAGCCTAGCCCTTCGCCCATACTAATAAAGTGGACGGTGCCGCCCATGGCCTCGACTAACCGTTGGGAAATGGCTAACCCTAGCCCGGTGCCGCCGTACTGTCGGGTTCGTTCGCCGTCTACCTGGCTAAAGGATTGAAATAGACGATCTTGTTTTTCGAGGGAAACGCCAATTCCGGTATCGATGACGCTGATTTTTACCGTTCCAGGCCAAGTGCTACCTTTGTAGTCAACTTTGTGGGTCTTCACCTCAGCTTGGATGGTGATTTCGCCTTCGTGGGTAAATTTCACGGCATTTCCCACCAGGTTTAAAAGTACCTGAAGGAGCCGTTGATAGTTGCCGTTAAGGGTGATTTCGTCGCGGGTGGCGGGTAGTAAGCTGTTGAAGTTTAGCCCCTTGTGTTCTGCCATTGGACGGGCAAAATTTTCCACATTGGCCAGCAGTTCTTTGAGATTGACCGGCCCCATCTCGATCTGCATTTTGCCTGCTTCAATCTTGGCAATATCCAGCACATCGTTAATCAGTTCCAGCAGGTGAAGGGCAGATTTATGCGCCTCCTCCAAAAAATCCTGCTGTTCTTCGGGGTCATCGGCCATGCCGTCAAGCACTAGCTTGAGAAAGCCGATGATGCCGTTCAGGGGGGTTCTCAGTTCGTGGGAGGTATTGGCCAAAAACTCGCTTTTTAGCCGCGAGGCTTCTTCGGCCTGCTGGCGGGCTTCCTCCGCTTGGCGACGGGCCTCTTGAAACTCTCGCTGCTTTTCCATCAGGCTATCGTTGGCCTGTTGCAGTTTCAGGGCGAGGGCCTGACTTTCGGCAAATCGTTGAGCATGGGCGATGGCGGTGCCCACCTGGTCGGCCAGATCGGTGATCAAGCCTAGTTCCAACTCAGTCCATGGGCGTTGGCTAAAGGTGTACATCAGGATGAAGCCATTGACCTGGTTTTGGTGGCGGGTGGCCACGGCCAAGACCAGGGGGGAGGGCGAGATGCGGGCTATCCCGTCTAGACTGGCCGAGCTGAGAATGGCTCCGGCCTCCGCCTCTGCCCGCTCCAGGTGGATTTGATCGCTGGGGGGGATTGACTGTCCGACCCAACTGGGCCAATCGGGCTGGGAACGATATTCTGCCGCCACGATGGCCGTAGGGGGCTGCTCTGCAACGGTACAGATGAGACAGCGATCAGCCTGGAACAGTAATCCTAACCCCTCCACCGTTTGACGTTGGATGACTTCTAAATCCAACGTCCAGCGGATATCGCGATTAATTTGACTCAGGCGAGGCGTGTAGGCTTGCAGTTGAGCGAGGATACTGGCACGTTCCTCGGCGGCGACATAGTCTTCAGCGGAGATCGCCGCCCGCAAGGGGTCATCAGGGGACGGATCATGTATGGCGGAATCTAGTCGTTCCATTCGCCCTTGGGGGGCACGGTGGGGTTGCGGGGCAGGGTGCGTACGAGGTCGTCTTCGGAACGGCGATCTCCGCGCAGCCATTGGCGCAGGGCCACTTCAATCACCTTGGCGGGGTCGGAGGTGAGGTGCTTCACCTGATCCAACAGTTCTCGATCAAGCTGCACCGAAAGCTCAACCTTATCGTTGGGGTTGGAGGCAACGGGAGTCGCAACGTCTTCCATAGGTCTGTGGGCTGCAATAGCGGCAATAGATGGGTCACTTGTAGCTCTAGTTTAATCCGTCCCTGGGACAGGCAACGGTATTCCATGGGCCTGAGTGGGCAAGGGCTGACAATTGGCGGGCTATGGGGCGGTGGCATCGGGGGATGGCCCGGTTATACCCTGCGCCTGCGGTATCCAGGCTTGGCGTTGCTGGGGTGGGGTGAGGTTCCCACGCCGAACCAGGGCCATGAAGGACGGCAGGAAACCATGAAAGAAACCATTACAATAAGTGAAGCCTACAGAATTCCTCATTCCCCTGGTACGCCTTTTATGACCGAGGTTCCCGTCTCTCAGATTCGTAATTTTTCGATTATTGCCCACATCGACCACGGCAAATCGACCCTGGCGGATCGCCTATTGCAGCGTACGGGCACCGTCAGCGACCGCGAAATGAAAGAGCAGTTCCTCGACAGCATGGATCTGGAGCGGGAACGGGGCATCACCATTAAACTCCAGGCCGCCCGTATGAACTACAAGGCCCAGGACGGCAAGGACTATATTCTCAACCTGATCGACACTCCGGGCCACGTTGACTTTTCCTACGAAGTGTCCCGCTCGCTAATTGCCTGCGAAGGGGCTCTGCTGGTGGTGGATGCCTCCCAGGGCGTGGAGGCCCAAACCCTGGCCAACGTGTATCTGGCCTTGGAAAACAACCTGGAAATCATTCCCGTCCTCAACAAAATTGACCTGCCTGGGGCCGATCCCGAACGGATTAAGGCCGAAATTGAAGAGATCATTGGTCTGGATTGCAGCGGGGCGATCCTGGCGTCGGCGAAGGAAGGTATTGGGATTGATGAGATTCTGGAATCCATCGTCTACCTGGTACCGCCCCCTCAAGATACCGTGGACGAACCCCTGCGGGCGCTAATTTTTGACAGCTACTACGACCCCTATCGCGGCGTCATCGTCTACTTCCGGGTGATGGACGGCACCCTTCGCCACAAGGACAAGGTACGGCTGATGGCCTCCGGTAAGGAGTACGAAGTGGATGAACTGGGGGTATTGGCCCCCGGTCAAGTTAGGGTAGATCAACTCCATGCCGGAGAAGTGGGGTATTTCGCTGCGTCGATTAAAGCCGTGGAAGATGCCCGCGTGGGCGACACCATCACCCTGGTGCAAAACCCCGCCACCGAGCCACTTCCTGGCTATGCCGAAGCCAAACCCATGGTGTTCTGCGGCCTCTTTCCCACCGCGTCGGATCAGTTTGAGGAACTGCGGGAAGCCCTGGAAAAGCTGCGCCTCAGCGATGCCGCCCTGCAGTACGAGCCGGAGACCTCTAGCGCTATGGGGTTTGGTTTCCGCTGTGGCTTTTTGGGTCTGCTGCACATGGAAATTGTGCAGGAACGCCTGGAACGGGAATACAACCTGGATCTAATTACCACGGCTCCTTCAGTGATCTATCGGGTGACGACGATCCAGGGCGAAGTCCTAGAAATTGACAACCCCAGCACCCTGCCCGACCCCCAGGCCCGCGAAAAAATCGAAGAACCCTACGTCCAACTCGACATGATCACCCCCGAAGAGTACGTGGGGACGCTGATGGAACTGTGCCAGGGGCGGCGGGGCGAGTTCAAAGACATGAAATACCTAGCCCAGGGCCGCACGACGCTGATCTACGAAGTGCCCCTGGCGGAAGTGGTGACGGACTTCTTCGATCAAATGAAATCCCGCACCAAGGGCTACGCCAGCATGGAATACCACCTAATTGGCTACCGCGAAAACCATCTGGTGCGCCTCGACATCCTGATCAACGGCGACCAGGTGGATTCCCTCGCCTCCATCGTTCACCGCGACAAAGCCTACTACGTGGGCAAAGCCCTGGTGGAAAAACTGAAGGAACTGATCCCCCGCCACCAGTTCAAAATTCCCATCCAGGCCGCCATTGGTAGCCGCGTCGTGGCCAGCGAAAGCATCCCCGCCCTGCGGAAGGACGTGCTCGCCAAGTGCTACGGGGGCGACATTTCCCGGAAGAAAAAGCTGCTGCAAAAGCAGGCCAAGGGTAAAAAGCGCCTGAAGGCCATCGGCACCGTGGACGTGCCCCAGGAAGCCTTCATGGCCGTTCTTAAGTTGTCCTAGTCCCTTTGCCGCCGGTCCTATCCTCCCAGATAGCGAAAAAGGGGATATCCTAAAGCATCGTCAGGCTACTCTCCAACGGGGGGTTGGGTATGGAGTATTGGGAATTTCTGCTGCAACAGGAGGGGGATCACCATTGGTTGCCCCTAGATACGGCGCAGATGGAAATTTTGGAGGGCCGCTACCGAATCATGGCCCACACCAGTGCGGCCAATACCCCGGTGCGGGTGCAGGTGAGCCAGCGGCGGCTGCACCAAGATCCGCCCAAACGCTGCAGCTTTCAGCGCCAAGGCCACACAAACGACGACGGTCTGGTGGTGGTGATTCCCTTTACCCGGCTTCAGGCGGGCACCTGGGATATCCGTTGCTCTAGTCTGCCCAGGGATGGGGAAACGGCGTCGGGTGCCGATGCCGCCCCACCGGCCACGCCAGACTCAGACTGGGCCTATCGCGTTCAGCTCCAAGTGTTGCCCCCCGGCACTGGGGATGACGAGGACTGGGCGCTCCCGCCGGAGGACATGCCCGCCCCCGTGGTGACAGCGGCTATACCGATAGCTCCGGCTCCCCTTCATCTCCACCTCGACCTCGACCGGGTGGCCGCTGCGCTGGATGAAGCCCAGGCCGACCTTGCCACCGGAGATGCCCTCCAGGGCGGGCCGTATCGTCTTCATCTCACCCAAACGGCGCTATTGGGACAGGAGGGGGCCACCGTAGATCTCAGTGGTCATCTAACTGGATCTAAAGCTGGGGAGTCCTGGGTCGGGATGGCCCTCGTTGTGCGGCTGGTGGATCCCCAAACTGCCACTGCCGTTGCCCTGACCCCCTTCCCCCTGACCTGCCCCACCCTGCCAGCGGACGTTCATCTAACGCTGACCATCCCGGGAAACCTGGAAACGCGCCTTTTGTTGGGGGAATTGGCCCTCGTGGACGCCACCACCCTGGCCGTCCTGGCCCTCCAGCGATTTACCCTCACCGTCGATTTGGCGGATCTGTTTGATACCATTGCCAATCAGGCCGAAACCGAGACGGATTACATTCTCGATTTTGCGGGCGGTGCGGGCCAAACCCTCGCCGGGGAGTCTCGGGAAGAGGCGTTCCCCAGCCGCTCGTTGGATTTACCCCAGGGGCCACCTCGGTCGATTCCCGTCTTTACGCGCCCCCCCGGGAAGACGCCCCTGCCGCCCAAGCTCTACGAGCCTTCTCCCCACGAGATCAGCGCTCGACAGCCCACCCTGCCCCCCTTTACCCCCCTGCGCCGTGCCGGTTCTCCCGCGCCGGTGGCCGATGCCATGCCGGTCGCCGATCCTCCGATTTCCGCTGATCCCAATTCCCTGGAGCCCCAGCCTGCGGACGTGGCCCCAGCAGCTTCCCATCTGACCGCTGTTCCGTCCCCTGAGTCGGGCCGAGATTCGGCTGGTGCAGCGCCATCCACTGCCGCTGATCGAAATACCCTGAGCCTGCCCCCCCTCCCAACGCCAGATCCCCCCGTAGCCTCGCCGCCCGCCTCGCCGCCCGCCGTTCCCCTACTGGTGTCCCACGAGGTGGCCGAATTTCGAGAGTTGAACCTTCAGGAGCGGTTTTGGTCTCGGTTGAATGAGATGGCGGTGTCTCTTCAGCAGGAAGCCAAGGAACGCCGCAATGCCCCAGAATCTGAGGATGGAGCCCGTACCCGTCCCGCATCCCTTACCTCATCTGA
>JALQST010000138.1 GCA_023264315.1 Nodosilinea sp. BSH.14 | reverse complement strand
CCGTGGCGAGTACAGAGGTAGGTATCCGTCAGGGTGAGGGCCGGGATCGTTTGCCGACAGTGAGGGCACTGGATTTCTGGGCCGTAGATGGGGTATTGCAGGGCAGAATTAACCATTGGGCAGGAACCAGACACTTCCTCTAGGGGGCGAATCCAGCGGATGCTGTAGCCGTATTATACCCGGGGGATTCGATGGACTCCGTCGTGAGGATGGCTGAGGGGGCAAAATTTCCCGCTCACGCCCTGGCCGAGACATAGGGCCACCGTTGGGCAGGGAATATGGAGGGTGAATCGGCTGCCGTGGCCCAACTGGCTCTCCACCATGACCTGGCCGCCGTGCATTTCGGCGATGCGCTTGACGAGGGCAAGGCCCAGTCCGGTGCCGCCATGTTCGCGGGTGAGGCTGCTGTCGAGCTGGACAAAGGACTCGAATATGCGGCCATAGTGGGCGGGGGCAATTCCCGGCCCGCTATCACCCACGATGAAGCGAACCATGGCCATGGGGGTGCTGGGGTCGACCTTGGGCTCCACGGTGAGGTTGACCTCTCCCCCCGCAGGGCTAAACTTGACGGCGTTGTCTAACAGGTGAATCAGGGCCTGCTTCATCCGCAACTCGTCGGCTTCAATGCGAGCGGGCATCTGCCGCAGATGAACGCGGATCTGAATTTGCTTTTGGCGGGCCTGGGGCTGCACAAAGGAGATGCTGTTATCACAGAGATCGCGCAGAACTACGGGAGCAAGGCGCAGATCCATTTTGCCCGACTCGATTTTGGCCAGATCCAGCACGTTGTTGATCAGGGCCAACAGGTGGCGACCGCTGCGCTCAATGATGCCGATGGCGTGGTGCTGGCGATCGCTCAAAGCCCCGTAGATCTCATGGCGTAGCGCCTGGGCCATGCCCAAAGTCGAACTCAGGGGGGTGCGCAGTTCATGGCTCATGGTAGCCATAAACTCGTCCTTCAGCCGGGTAGCGCGGGACAGTTCGCGATTCGCCTCCGCCAGTTGGTGGTTGCTGGCCCGCAGTTGGGCTTCCATGTGCTTGCGGTCGCTGATGTCGCGGGCTTCAGGAATCAGCAGCACCACCCGCCCGGCCAAGTCTTGCAGGGGGCGGATGGAGAAATCGACCGTGACCACGCTATCCTGCCGACCGCGAAAATCCAGCTCGTAGCGCATGAATTTTCCCTGGGCCGCCTGGGCCACCGCCGCCTGAAGTCGTTGCTGTTCGGCCACCGACAACGACCACCAGTGGGACTGCCACAGGGGCTTGTGCAGAACATCCTGGGGCTTTAGAGCGGCAAAGTCGAGGGCGGTTTGGTTGGCCTCCAGCAAAATGCCGTCGGGGGTCATCAGCCCTGTGAACTGGAAGGTGTTGTTAAAAATGGCGCGAAACTTTTGCTCACTGGCCTGGAGTTCGGCGGTGCGCTGCCGGATCCGATCCTCAAGCTCCTGATTGAGCTGGGCCAGGGCTTCGATGGCCTCCTGGCGCTCTTGGTTGGCCCGCTGAAGCAAATCCATGGCACGGCCCACGGTTCCCATACCGATGGGTTCCTGGGTTTGGGGATGGCAGATCAACGTAGAATTAAAAAATAGTGGGATCCGTTCCCCGGTCTGAAAATGTCGGATATCCATCACCCCTTGCCAACTGCCCCGATCTAGCACCGCAGGCACGACCTCCGCCGCGAGCTGGGCCACCGTGTCCCCATCAAAATAATCCGCAATGGTGGTCTGACGCACGGCGGCGAGGTCGGGCAAACCCACCAGGGCACGGCCCGCCGTGTTGACAAAGGTCATCCGCTGATCCAGGGTACTCAACGCCACAAAGTCTGTGCTGCTCTCCACCAATGCCATCACCCCAAACGGCAACAGCCGATCATCGTCACCATCGATGGAGGCCACAACAGGGGCTATGGGTTGAGCTTTGATGTGGGCGGTTGCAATCCGCTGCCCCTTCGTTGGTTTAGTCATCCATGGGAGTTATCCACCGTGATAACCTTTTAAGGCCTGCTTGATGGAGGACTGGTTATCCAGCCATCCCGAAACCGGCCCCAGGCAACCCAGGCCGCAGGGGTGTACTACCCTACGACATCCCGGAATTCATCCCTGTGCCGATCACCAGGCGGGGGCAGCCCGGTTATGTCAACTGTGACTCTACTAGCAGACTAGCGAATCCGGATTTGAAAGTCTTTGATGTTTGCAGTTGTCTGTAAATTCTTAACCCTTCTCAAGTTTCCCCCCGGCCCAGTCCCCTACCCTCGACCTAAAATCGTTAAGTAAAGGGTTTTTCCTGCGCTACCCGGGGCTTCCCCAAGGCTCCAAGGTCAGCTTTTTGGCCCCGCAACCCTTGCCACTCATCTACCCAGGTCGCCCCATGAATCGCTCTTTTGCCACGAGTTTGCTATTGCTCACCCTGCTGGGTCTGGGAGCCTGCGCCCAAACCACCACGGTGCCCAGCACACCCACCACGCCGACTACGACTCCCACCACGCCGCCCGACACCCAAGGCCCAGAGACAACGCCCCCCGAGGAAACCGCTACCGATGGCGCTGAAACCATTGTCACCGAGGACTATACGGTGCTGCCGGGGCAACGGGTGGGTCAAGTGACCTCCACCACCAGCCGCCAGCAGCTAGCCGATCTCTATGGCGAGAATAACCTTCAGGACACCGAGGTGCCGGTGGGAGAAGGGTTTACCGAACCGGGCACCGTGGTCAGCTTTGACAACCAGCCGCAATTTACCGTAGTCTGGCTCGATGCTGGCCGCAGCCGACCGCTGATGGCCAAGGACTTTAACCCCACCTGGCAAATCCCCGAAGGCATTGGTGTAGGCACCCCCTACGCCACCCTGCAACAACAGCTAGGCACCTTCCAACTCTACGGCTTTGCCTGGGACTACGGTGGATCCCTCTCCCTCGAAGGCAGCCAGATCGACGCCTACTATGGCCTGCTGCTGTTGCGGGTGGAGCCCTCCCAGGCGTCCATTGATGCCAACCCTGAGGCGTTCCAGGCTACTTCGGGTGATCGCCTCCTGCCCAGCACCGACCCTAATCTGGCTCAGCTCGATATCCAGGTCTCCGACATGATGGTTTACCTGAATGAACCCATGGAATAGCGCCGCCCGCCTGCAGTACGGGGTTAACCCTTCGCACTTCGGCCTTGCCGGTTGATCATCGGGCTGGGAAGCGTGGGCCTAGCGGTGCTTACCAGGGCAACTGCTGGCCATCCCAGCTCAAGAAGTCACCGCTGTCGGCGGGTTCTAGACCGTCAATCACCGTCATCAGTTGGGCCACGGTGCGAGATACCGAGAACAGCTTGTCCGGCGACACGCCCCGCTGAAACGGCTGGGACAGGCGGGTATCGGTGGTGCCGGGGTGGAGGAGGGCGAAGATGGTATTTGGGCTTTTGCGGGCGTATTCCAGCGAAGCGGTTTTGATCAGCATATTCAACGCTGCCTTGGAGGCCCGATAGCCATACCAGCCGCCCAGGTGGTTATCGCCAATGCTGCCCACCTTGGCCGAAATCGCCCCAAACACGCTGGGCTGATCGTGCTTGAGCAGGGGCAAGAGGTGTTTGGTGAGTAAGGCCGCTCCCACCGCATTCACCTGAAACGACCGAAGGAGCTGGTCGCTGGTGAGTTGGCGGACGCTCTTTTCGGGCTGAAAGTCGCCATCGTGGAGGAGGCCCACGCAGTAAACCACCAGGTGTAAGCGTGGATCGGTGGCCTGGAGGGTGGCAACGGCCTGGACCATGCTGTCCTCCGCCGTCACGTCCATTGGGAGGGGCGTTAGGTGGGGGTGATCCGCCGCTAGGGCCATCAACCCTCCAGCGGTTTCCGGGCGGCGGTAGGTGCCGTACACCTGATCAAATCGGCCATCTGCCACCAACTGACGCACAAACCCTAGGCCAATCCCCTGGCTAGCCCCCACAATGAGCGCACGGGCTGACTGAAGGGACGAACCAAAGGACATCGCGTGACGACCGACGGTAGGAGACATCAGGGAAGATAGCGAGGCGTTAGTCGTTTTCCCAATCTTCTCGGCCCATCAGATCCGCCACCCGATCCCGCAGCAGAAAGCCTGAGGACTCTAGCTCAGCCTCAACCACCACCCACTCCCGCGCTGGAATGTGGCGGCAGAGGGTGTAGATGGGCTTTTGGCGATCCACAAGGCCGCATTGCACCAGGTGACGGGCCTCATCACGAATGAGATCGATGGAATAGTGGAGAGACTGAAGCATGGCTAAACTCGGTAAGCGCGAAGGGGGCAATCAAACAGCCGGGATAGAATCGTACAATGCCCCCACCCGGTTGAGGTAAACCTCAGCTTAAGCATGGGGGATGGGCATTGGAACTACAATCTTGGATCTAAGCCCGGGTGTGAACGGTATCCAAAGGGATGAGGGGGCAGGAGATGGGCCTAACTCAAGATTCAAGATTCCGTATCTCAGTTTACTGATATTTTTCTTGACTTGGGTCAATGATTTGCGCCTATTTTTCCCTGAATCTTTGATATGTGCCATGAACCAATAGGTGGTGGGTAAGTCCGACCCTCCCTAGGGTAACGTTGCCCGCGGCAAGGCCCTAGTGGGGCTAACTGTCTGACCCATTCCCAGCCCAGGGTCGGCGCAGGTGCAGGGGAAGGTGGCTACAGTCGTTAAAACGCCGCACAAAGGGGCCATAGTCTTGCAGTTCCACGATGGACAGGGAGGTGACGGGCATGGCCAGCCGATCTCGGTAGCGGCCCACATCTACCCCCAGCAGGGTGCAGAGCATAATCCGCAGGGTGGCCTTGTGGGAGACAATCAGGACGTTGCCATCGGGGTAGGTCTCTTCCACCTCAGAGAGCACGTTGGAGATGCGGCGGGCCACTTGGATGCCCTTTTCGCCCTGGGTGGGGCTGTTCCAAGCAGGATCGGCCAGCCAGCGGATGTAGTCATCGTGGAAGGTCTGGTTTACCTCGGCGGGGGACATCCCCTCCCACTTGCCAAAGCCCAATTCCCGTAGACTATCGCGATATTCCACCGTTAACCCCGTGGCCTGACAGAGGGGCTGAAGGGTGTCCATGGCATGGTGTAGGGGGCTACAAAAAATGGCTTTCCAATCGACTTGGTAGTAGGCCTTGGCGAAGAAATCGGCCATCTGCTGTCCCCGATCCGTTACATTCACCCGGTCGCAGCTACAGTAACGCCCGGTGCGGCAATATTCGGTCTCGGCGTTGCGCAGCAGATAGAGCCTCAGGGTCATCGTGGCCGTCCTCAGGTGGAAGGAAGGGATCGCAGGGCATCGCTGAGGTGGGAGCGATCGGCGATGGTGTGAAACAGGGGGCCACGGCTAGCCAACTCCACCACGCTCACGGCGGCCACGGGCATATCCATGCGATCCCGGTAGCGACCCACGTCGATCCCGAGCAGGGTGCACAGCATAATCCGAATGGTGGCCTTATGGGACACCACCAGAATGTGGCCGTGTTCGTGGGTGCGCTCAATTTCGTCGAGCACCTGAGCCGAGCGGCGGGCAATGTCCACGGCTCGCTCGCCCCCCACGGGGGCATACCACGCGGGATCCGTTAGCCATGCCACATACTCATCGTGGTGCTCCCGATCCACCGCCGTCGGGTGCATCCCTTCCCAAATGCCGTACATTACCTCGCGTAGGCCATCCCGCAACTGCATGTCCATGCCCACCCGTTGGCAGAGGGGTTTGGCCGTTTCCACCGCCCGTCGCAGCGGGCTAACGTAGGCGGCTGTCCAGGGCAGCGCCGCGTAGGTTTCGGCAAATTCTTCGGCCATGGCCACTCCCTCTGGGGTGAGGCCGGGATCGTTCTCTGGGGTACCGCAGTAGCCCCCGGTCAAACTGTAGGCGGTCTGACCATGTCGTAAAAAATAGAGAAACACGCCCATAGGTGCCCGCCGTAAACCCAGAAGACTACCGCCCTCGCCATCCTTAAGTTCTACTCTAACCCACGAGAGGCAAGGGTTAGTCCAAATCTCGCCGCCCCTCTAGGGCTCTGGCCAGGGTCACTTCGTCGGCATATTCCAGATCGCCGCCCATGGGCAAACCAAAGGCAATGCGAGTGACGCGGGTAAAGGGTTTCAGCAGTTGTCCCACGTAGAGCGTGGTGGTATCCCCTTCGATACTGGGGCTGATGGCCATAATCACCTCGGTGACACCCTCCTTATTCACTCGATGCACAAGGGGGCCAATGTTGAGCTGCTCTGGGCCAATGCCATCCATGGGGGAAATAAGCCCACCCAAGACGTGGTACTTGCCGCGATACTCGCGGGTTTTCTCAAGGGCGATGACATCCCGCGAGTCGGCGACCACGCACAGGGTTTGCTGATCGCGGCTAGGGGCGCGGCAAAGGTCACACACCGGATCCGCCGACAGGTGAAAACACACCGAACACTGTCCCACCTGGGCCTTTGCATCCAGCAACGCCTGGGCCAGGGCTTGTACCTCCACCTGGGGCCGCTTTAGGAGGTGCAACGCCAACCGCTGGGCCGATTTGGGGCCAACGCCAGGAAGTCGCTGGAGCTCTTCAATCAATCGGGCGAGGGGACGGGTGTAGATGGTGCTACTCCTTGGGGCAATGGGCGCTGGCTATGCCTAACCAGGGCTATTGTATCGCTAGGTGCGGTCTCGGTGGCAGGACGGCAAGCATCGGAGGTTATGGGGGAGGTCGCTTAGATCCGCCTAGAATGAAGGGATGGTCAGATCTTTTTACTCACCTCCTTTGCTTCAACCATGGCTACCACCGCAGATGATGTCTGGCGCATCTTGGGCGAACTGGCAACCGCTTCCAAGAAACCGAACGCCGCTTCCAAGAAACCGAACGTCGCTTCCAAGAAACCGAACGGTTACTCAGATCCCAATCCCAGGCAACGGAGCGCAAATTTCAGGACACGGCGGAGGAAAATTGCCGGATTAATCGCCAACTTAGCCAGCAGATCGGTAATTTGGGCGGTAAATGGGGCCTGTTTGTAGAAAATTGGGTGGCCCCGGCCTGTGAAACGATTTTTCTGGATCGGGGAATTCCGGTTCACCGGGTGAGCCAGCGGGTGAGGCAGCGCCAGAATGGCGACAGCCTGGAAATCGATGTGCTGGTGTTGAACCGGGATCATGTACTGGCGGTGGAGGTCAAAAGCACCCTCAGCGTCGATGATGTGAAGGGATTTGTGGAGAAATTAGGTCGTTTTCGCGACTTTTTCCCGGAATACTCGCAGCGCCAACTCTATGGGGCCGTGGCAGGCATTGGTATGGATCCAGGGGCGGATCGCTACGCCTATCGTCAGGGGTTGTTTGTGCTAGCCCAGTCTGGGGAAACCGTGGCGATTCTCAACGACCGCCAATTTCAGCCGCGAAACTGGCATCGCAGTCCTTAGGCCAACGCGCACCACCGGCCAAGATTCGCGATCCACGGCCTCGCCATAGTCTCCTAGTTCGGCAAGGATCGACGCTGTCGGCCTTGGCGAACTGGGGGAATGGTGTTGTCCAGGGAAAACCAATAGATGATTCCCTGGGACTTACCATCGGGGACTACTTTGGAAACAAAAAAGTTGCTAAAGTAAGGATGTCCTTTGACAGCTCGGCTCAACCATGGCGGCATCCTTGCTCAGCACCAAGGGAATTACCCTGCACCAAATGGAAGTTTTTGAGGCGGTGGCGCGGCATCGCAACTACACCAAGGCAGCGGCGGAACTCTATCTGACGCAACCCACGGTGTCGATTCAAATCAAGCAGTTGTCGAAAACCGTGGGACTGCCCCTCGTGGAAACCATTGGTCGGCAACTGCACCTGACGGCGGCGGGCGAGGCGTTGCTGAATACGTGCCATCAGGTATTGCGGCAGCTTCAGCACTTAGACCAAACCCTGCTGGCTTTTCAGGGCGTG
>JALQST010000137.1 GCA_023264315.1 Nodosilinea sp. BSH.14 | reverse complement strand
CGGGCCGAAGCCCGCCTGAAGGAAGCCCAGCGCATCGCCCACACAGGCAACTGGGAACGGCGCCTGCCCAGCCGCAGCCTCACTTGGTCGGAGGAAATGTTCCGCATCTATGGCCTCGATCCCCACCCTGGCCCCCTCACCCTGGCCGATCAGATGTCGGCCCTGACCGACGAAGATTTTCCCCAATGGCAATATCACCTGGCCATGGCCTGTTTGGATGGCCAGCCCCTCAACCTGGAGGGCACGATTGTGCGGCCCGATGGCGGACGGCGGGTGGTGCAACTGTTGGGTCATCCCCAGCGCAACGAATCCGGGGAGATCGTCGGTCTTGTGGGCACCCTCACCGACATCACCGACCGTAAACGTATCGAAGAACGGCTGGCCTACGAAGCCCTCCACGACCCGCTGACGGGCATTCCCAACCGGGCTTGCTTTTATGGATCAACTCAATGCCACGGTACAGCAGGCCCAGGAGGCCGACCATGCGCCCTTTGCGGTGCTGTTCATCGATTTGGATCGCTTCAAGGTCATCAACGACAGCGTGGGCCATTTGGTGGGCGACCAACTGCTGATTGAATGCGCCCATCGGCTGGAATCCGTAGTGCGGGATGGCGACCTGGTGGCTCGTTTGGGGGGAGATGAGTTCGCCATTCTGGTTCACCACATTGCCGACATGGATGAGGCGATGGCGGTGGCCAACCGCATCCACGAGGTTTTGCAGGTGCCCATGGTGCTGGAGGGGCGCGAGATTTTCATCAGCGCCAGTGTGGGGGTTTCCTCCAACCTCACCGGATCCCTAGAGGCTGTGGACTTTCTGCGCGATGCTGACACCGCCATGTACCAGGCCAAGCACAATGGCCGAGGCCGATCTGCCCTGTTTGATCCCCAAAGGTATGAGGAGGTGGCCACCCAGCTCACCCTGGAAAACGACCTACAACGCGCCCTCGAACGAACCGATCTTTCACCCACCGTCTAGAGGGCGATCCCCGATGCACGGCCATGGTGCAGGCCATTTTGGCCCTGGCTCAAAGCCTCGGGATGATTGCCATTGCGGAGGGCATAGAAACCCTGGCCTAGTGGCAAATGCTCCAGCGGCTGGGCTGCGCCTACAGCCAGGGCTACTACATCGCGAAGCCCATGGCCGTCGAGGCGGTGGACGCCTTTGTGCAGCAGTGGCCCCCGCCGCTGGATCCCACCTGACCCGAGCGGGGAGCAGGCCGCCATCGGTCTTTTCACCGGTTCGGTGATCGTAATGACGCCAAGACTACATGACCGTCGCGGCAACTGTGCGTATACTGGGGGCACTTTGTCGCGAATTATCTACGGTTATGGATCCGTTTAGCCGCCGCACCAAAATTGTCGCCACCATTGGCCCCGCCAGCAGTTCTAAGGCCACCCTCAAGCGCATGATTGAGGCCGGGATGAACGTGGCCCGCCTCAACTTTTCCCACGGCAGCTATGAAGACCACGCCCGCATGATCGCCCTGCTGCGGGAGGTTTCGGCGGAACACGACACCCCCATCACCCTGCTGCAAGACCTGCAAGGCCCCAAGATTCGCGTCGGCCAGTTGCCCGATGGGACCATCCACCTCGAAGAAGGGCTGACGGTGGATTTGGTGCCCCTGGCGGAGGCCGAACATTTTCCGGGCAGCGTCGGCATTGACTACCCCTACCTGGCGGACGAAGCCAAGCCCGGGATGCAGGTGTTACTGGATGACGGCCTGCTGGAATTGCAGGTGGAAGAGGTGGTGCCGCCCAAAGTCACCTGCCGCATCATCCAGGGGGGGCCGCTGAAAAGCCGCAAGGGCGTCAACCTGCCCGACCTGAATCTGCAACTGCCCTCCCTCACCGAGAAGGACAGGCAAGACCTGGAGTTTGGCGTGGCCCAGGGCGTAGACATTATCTCCCTCAGCTTTGTGCGGCAGGCATCGGACATCCTCGCCCTGAAGGCACTGCTGGCGGCCAAGGGCGGCGCAGACATCCCGGTGCTGGCCAAAATTGAAAAACCCCAGGCCATCCGCAACCTCGACGAAATTCTCTCGGTGGTGGATGCCATCATGGTGGCCCGGGGCGATTTGGGTGTCGAAATGCGGGCGGAACGGGTGCCCCTGCTGCAAAAGCGGATCATCCGGGAATGTAAGGAGCGCAATATTCCGGTGATCACCGCCACCCAAATGCTGGAGAGCATGATCCACAACCCCCGTCCCACCCGGGCTGAGGCCAGCGACGTGGCGAACGCCATCATCGACGGCACCGACGCCGTGATGCTGTCTGGGGAATCGGCGGTGGGTTCTTTCCCGGTGCAGGCGGTGCAGATGTTGGCCCGCATCGCCCGCGACGTGGAGCAAGAACTCGAATTCATCAACACCCCCGCCGCCCAAAGCGACGAAACCCACGCCCTCAGCGAAGCCCTCAACGTCATCGACAGCACCCTCAATTTGCGGGCCATCGTCTGCTTCACCGAAACCGGATACACCGCCAAAATCGCCTCTGGGGAACGGCCCAAGGCTCCGGTGGTGGCCTTCACCCCCAACGACAAGGTCTACCACCACATGAACCTGATCTGGGGTGTTCATCCCCTGCTGATCGACTCGCCGCCGCCCACCTTCGAGGCCATGGCCGACACCGCCGAAACCACCCTCAAACATCGCCATCTGGCCAAACCCGGGGACAAATTGCTGATCATGGGTGGCATCCCCGCCAAAATTTCCCAGGGCACCAACTTCATCAAAATCCACACCGTCCATAGCGACTAATCCGTGAGTTGGGCAGAAGTCGCTATTCTAGAGAAGCTGAGACTACCCTAGAACGGCGGAACCCTGAACTTCCATGGCGATTGAACCGATTCACGTGATTGGCGGCGGCCTTGCGGGCACCGAGGCGACCTGGCAAATTGCCCAAGCCGGAGTGCCTGTGGTGCTCCATGAAATGCGGCCCCGGCGCACCTCTCCGGCCCACCACAGCCAGGAGGTGGCGGAACTGGTGTGCAGCAATTCCTTTGGAGCCCAGGCCACAGATCGGGCGTCGGGGTTGCTTCATGAGGAACTGCGGCGGCTGGGGTCGGTGGTTATTGCCAAGGCGGACGAGCACCAGGTACCCGCCGGGGGGGCTTTGGCGGTGGATCGGGGCCGCTTCAGCCACGACCTGACCGCAACCCTGGAACGCCATCCCCTGATTGAACTGCGGCGGGAGGAGGTGGATCACATCCCAACCGAGGGCATTACGGTGCTGACCACTGGCCCCCTGACGACGGAATCTCTAGCTGAAGACTTGCAGCGGTTCACCGGGCAAGCCTATATGAGCTTTTTCGATGCCGCTAGCCCCATTGTGGTGGGCGACAGCATTAATCGCGACGTGGCCTTCATGGCCTCCCGCTACGACCGGGGCGAGGCCGCTTACCTGAACTGCCCCATGAACCGGGAGCAGTACCTTCACTTTTGGACGGAACTCTGCAAGGCCGAACAGGCGGAACTGAAGGACTTTGAGCGGGAAACCGCCAAGTTTTTTGAAGCCTGCCTGCCCATCGAAGAAATGGCCCGCCGAGGGGAAGACACCATGCGCTATGGCCCCCTCAAACCCGTGGGGCTGTTTGATGCGCGATTTGGCGATTTCAAAGATCTCGCTAATAAAGCGAAAAAGCCCTACGCCGTGGTGCAACTGCGCCAGGAGGATCGCCAGGGCCAACTTTGGAACATGGTGGGCTTTCAAACCAACCTGCGCTGGGGCGAACAGGCGCGGGTGTTCCGGCTGATTCCGGGCCTGGAAAACGCCGAATTTGTCCGCATGGGCGTGATGCACCACAATACGTTTATCAACTCCCCGGAACTGCTGCACCGCACCCTTCAGTTCAAAACCCGGCCCACCCTACTGGCGGCGGGGCAACTGGTGGGCACCGAGGGCTATACCGCCGCCACGGCGGGGGGCTGGCTGGCGGGTACCAATGCGGCGCGGCTGGCCCTGGGGCTAGAACCGCTGGAACTGCCCGTCACCACCATGATGGGTGCCCTGTTCGACTTCATCAGCACGGCGGAACCCAAACACTTCCAGCCCATGCCGCCCAACTTTGGCATTCTGCCTGCCCTGCCCAGCAAAATCCGCAACAAACGCGAACGCTACGGCCAATACCGAGATCGGGGCTTGGGCGACCTCTCCGATTGGGCCACTCAACAGCGGATTGGCCTGCTAGAACGCCCCCTCAGCGCCTAGGGTGGGCGGACAAGCCTGGTTGACCTCCATCTGATGCCGGGGGCAGTCAAGCTGGAGGTGGGATGACGCGGATCCGCTCTCAGAAAACGATCTAGCTGTAGCCATCTTGCTTGCGATACGTTCGGGCTGAACTGTGAGCCTGTCGAACAGTCGAACAGTCGAAGCCCAGCCGGGGAAGCGCAGAGTAACGCCTTTCGACAAGCTCAAGGCGAACGGAGGCGATCCAAAATGAGAATCGCTGAAGCCTAGGAGATTTTTGGGGATAGAATCCGCTTAGGGATAGAATAAATAGTCGGTCTTGCCACCACTCTGTTGTTTTAGCGCTGTCTCGGAAGTCACCCCATGATTCGCGAAGTCTTCATGCCCGCCCTCAGTTCCACCATGACCGAAGGCAAAATTGTCTCCTGGGTCAAAGCCCCAGGCGATAAGGTGGAAAAAGGTGAAACGGTGGTGATTGTCGAATCTGACAAAGCCGACATGGATGTGGAGTCTTTCCATGAGGGCATCCTAGCCGCTATCGTGGTGGACGCGGGCGAAACGGCCCCCGTTGGCGAAGCCATTGCCCTCCTCGCCGAAACTGAATCTGAGGTAGAGGCGGCGAAGCAACAAGCCGCCGCCAAGGCTAGCGCCACGGGCAGTGGGGCAACGGCGGCAGCGGCCCCGGTCGCTGTGGCTGAAACGCCTGCTGCGGCCTCAGCCCAGAACGGTGCCGCTGCCAGCCCCCGCAGTGGTCGAGTGGCGATTTCGCCCCGGGCTCGCAAACTGGCTAAGGATTTGAAAGTCGATTTATCCACCCTGAAGGGCAGTGGCCCCCACGGTCGAATTGTAGCCCAGGATGTGGAACTGGCCGCAGGCAAACCCACCACCCCCACCGGCCCCGCTACCACAGCCCTGGTGGCCACTCTGGCTCCTTTGCCCGTGGTGGCGGCAGTTCCGGCTCCTGCCGCTGGTATGGCACCCCTGGGGCAGTTGGTTCCCTTCAGCACCCTCCAACAGGCGGTAGTGCGCAACATGAACGCTAGCCTTACGGTGCCTGTCTTCCACGTCGGCTACACCATCACCACCGACGCCCTAGACGCCCTCTATAAACAGATCAAATCCAAGGGCGTGACCATGACGGGGCTGTTGGCCAAGGCCGTGGCGATGGCCCTGAAAAAACACCCCATCCTCAACGCCTACTACACCGATCAAGGGGTGCAGTACCGCCCCGGCATCAACGTGGCGGTGGCGGTGGCCATGGAGGGCGGTGGACTGATCACCCCGGTGCTGCAAAACGCCGACCAGCAGGATATCTACACCCTCTCCCGCACCTGGCGTGATCTCGTTGAGCGTTCCCGCCTCAAGCAGCTCAAACCTGAGGAATATAGCTCCGGCACCTTCACCCTCTCCAACCTCGGTATGTATGGGGTCGATAGCTTTGATGCCATCCTGCCCCCCGGTCAGGGTTCCATCCTTGCCATTGGGGCCGCCCAGCCCACCGTAGTGGCCACCGCCGACGGGATGATGGGTGTGAAGCGCCAAATGCGCGTTAACATCACCTGCGACCACCGAATTATCTACGGGGCTGATGCCGCTGGCTTCCTCAAGGATCTAGCCGCCATCATCGAGAACAATCCCCAATCCCTCACCCTTTAAGAGCCTATCCGGAAAATAGCAGAAGCTTTCGCCCCACAATTAAACAAGCGGCTAGTTGGACACACCCCAAATACGATTGGGCTGACTGGGCCGAGCGAATCAGGACACCTCGGAACCGATTGAACCAAGCATGCCCCCCGTCAACCACCCATCGACGAGGCGGATGGCGATTGGGGTCGCTTTCCCTAAGGGTGCTTTGACCATACACCCATGCGCCGATGGCCATGGCCCATCCATCCCTAAGGTTTCGTCGTAACGCTGCAACAAAAGACCCCCAACTGCTTCCAAACACCCATACGCCATCCCTTCCTGCAACCGGTCATGCACCGTTGATTTCGGCGGGAATTCGGCGGGTCAGGTACACCACGGGCTACCGGTGCGGGCAAGATGGATCAAGGCATCCAAGATGGGGCGATCCGCTGAACGAGGACGTCCAGACGTTGGTCGGGGTTGGTTCACCACCAACACAGGGGCAATCTGGTGCCACTGTTCATCGGGAATCCGCCAAATCGTCGGTAGCGTAGGGGGTATCGGGGTTGAAGACGCCATGTCCTCATCCTGATGCCATACCCGATTAACGCCAGACCCAGACCCATTGCGGGGTGAGGCATCCCGACCGCTAAGGGTGTGATCCTACCGCTTGGCAGCCCGGCAAAGCGATTCGTCCGCATGAAAATACAAGCTAACTGCGGCCCACTTTTCGGATAGGTTCTAAGTCCCCTTGGTTCTAGCGGGCTCGTTCCCTGATCCCCAGTCAATCCTTGACTGGGGATGAATCTTCCGTTTTTCTACCGCTGGACTGGGGGAGGCGGTCTGATATGATCATGGGGAACATTTTCTTCACCCGAAATATGAATTCCGCAGAGCTTTTGTCGTCGGTCCAACCCAGTCTGCGCGTAGGGTTAGGGCGGGTGCTGATTGTCGAAGACGAAGACCTGATTCGGGAAACCTTAGCCCTGGGGCTGGCGGAGGAAGGCTTTGATATCGTGGTGGCCGAAGATGGCCTCACCGCCCTTGACCTGCTCGGGGGAACGACCAACGCCAGCCAGGTTAACCGCCCCGACATTCATCTCGTCGTCTTAGACTTGATGCTGCCGGGGATGAACGGACTGGATCTCTGTCGGCTGCTGCGCCACCAGGGTATTGCCGTGCCAATTCTGATGTTGAGTGCGAAGGGCACCGAAACCGACCGCGTGGTTGGCCTAGAAATTGGAGCCGATGATTACCTGACCAAGCCCTTTGGAATGCGCGAACTGGTAGCTCGCTGTCGCGCCCTGTTGCGTCGTCGGCAGCCCCTCCCTCCAACCACCCCAGAGGAAGCGCTCACCTTCGAGAACATTACCCTTCATCCCCAAGAATGTCGGGTGTTTCTGCACGGCGATGAAGTGAACCTTTCCCCCAAAGAGTTTCGGATTCTGGAACTGTTCATGGGTCAACCTCGGCGGGTTTGGTCTCGAGACCAAATTATTGACCAGGTGTGGGGCCACGACTTCATGGGCGACAACAAAACCGTGGATGTCCATATTCGCTGGCTACGGGAAAAACTAGAGGAAGATCCGAGCCATCCGGCCTATATCAAAACCGTGCGCGGCTTCGGCTACCGCTTGGGGTAGGAGCGTGTTGTGATCAACCGCCGGACTTTTACTTCGGACGTGTTTGTTCTGGGGGGCATCCTTGGGTTCCTGGCTAGTGGTTTGTCCGGGTGAAATTTTAGGGTTACAGACATCCTTAAATCCCTTCGACGGTTCGACTATTCGACCAACTCATAGCTCACGGATCAGAACGACCGTAAACGGCGTGTTCGGGCTGAGCCTGTCGAAGCCCTAATGCTTAGTCTTGACACGGCACTAGGGCTGGGGCAGCCGTTTTTTGCGCTTTGCGGTTAAATAGATAGGAAGGTTTTATGGCGCACCCGTTGTATCTACCCATACTAATTCGCCTGAAATCGAAATTAGGGTTGCCCCCCTTACAGTGCTGCAAGCAAAGCCCACGTCTTTTAAGCGTGGGATGTAGCGCCGTGCGGCTTTAACCACTGTTTTACGCCCAATGTGTTAGTATAAGTCAATGA
>JALQST010000136.1 GCA_023264315.1 Nodosilinea sp. BSH.14 | reverse complement strand
ACCCACTACGGCGAACTCAAGGCTCTGAAATACCAGGATGCCCGCTTTGAAAATGCTTCGGTGGAGTTTGACGACGTTAGCCTTTCCCCCACCTATCGCCTGCTGTGGGGGATTCCGGGCCGATCCAACGCCCTCTCCATCGCCCGTCGCCTGGGCCTCAACCCCGCTGTGGTCGAGGACGCCGCCAGCCACATGGCCGTCGGGGTTCAGAACGACGTGAACCAGGTGATCGCCGGACTGGAAGCCCAACGCCGCCAGCAGGAGGAAAAATCCCAGGCCGCCGCCGCCCTCCTGGCCCAAACGGAGTCGCTCCATAACGAAGTGCGCCGCAAGGCCGACATGCTGCGGGAACGGGAGCGGGATCTCCGCGCCCAGCAGGAAACCGCCATTCAGCAGGCCATCGCCGCCGCCAAGGCCGACATCGCCAAGGTGATCCGTACCCTGCAACAGGGCACCCCCACCGCCCAGGAGGCCCAAAAAGCCACGGAAGCCCTCGACGCCATCGCCCAGGCTCAGCTACCCACCCGCCAGCCCAAACCCGCGCAGCCCAAGCCGGGATTCAAACCCCAGGTGGGCGATCGCATCCGCATTCCCAGTCTCGGCCAAACCGCCGAAGTCCTCACCGCCCCCGATGACGACCACAAGCTCGCCGTCCGCTTTGGCCTGATGAAAACCACCGTCAGCCTTGCGGATATCGAATCCCTCCAGGGCGAAAAGGCCGAAGTCCCCCCCAAGCCTAAACCCCAGGACACCGTACCCGCCGCCCAGGCGGCCCCTCCCGCTCCCGCCGTTCGCACCAGCCGCAACACCATCGATCTACGGGGAATGCGCGTGGCCGAAGCCGAATCCGTCCTGGAAGACGCCATCGCCCAGGCCAGCGGTGCCCTCTGGGTGATCCACGGCCACGGCACCGGAAAACTCAAACGCGGCGTCCACGACTACCTCCATCGCCATCCCCAAGTCCAGCGCCTGGAAGCCGCCGATCAAGCCGACGGCGGCACAGGCGTCACCGTGGTCTACCTATAGCTCTTTGCAATCGGCCTCTGGCCCAGTCAACGTTGAACCAAGAATCTTCGTTGCTTTCGCGTGGGGAGTGTCAAAGGCGCAATCCGCCATTAAAGTGATAAAGCAACGGTCATCCAGCCATGGGTAGATCCCTTCCCAGATCAGCCTCGTGCCGCACCGTGCTCCTTCCCTGCCCAAACCCGGTTTTCTAGCGTATGACGGACTTTTCTCCCCACGACACTGGCCCAGATCTTGCCTCAATGGAGCAGGATCAGCTGCGCCTTACCCTGCTAGATCTGATCTGCCAGGGAGCCTACCAAGAGGGGGATTTTGTCCTCACCTCCGGTCAACGTAGCCCCTACTACATCAATGGCAAACGGGTGACACTCCATCCCCAGGGGGCACTGATGATGGGGCGACTGATGCTGGATCAGATTGGCCCAGAGGTGCTGGGCGTCGCAGGGCTGACCCTAGGGGCCGATCCCATGGTGTCTGCGGTGAGCCTGGTGGCCATGTATGGCGGACGGCAACTGTTCCCGCTGATTATTCGCAAGGAAGCCAAGGGCCACGGCACCAAAGCCTACATCGAAGGGGTGAGCCTGCCCCCCGGCAGCGTGATCACCGTGCTAGAGGATGTGGTGACAACCGGACAATCGGCCCTGAAGGCGGTGGAACGGCTCCGGGGGGCGGGCTATGACGTGAACCAAATTTTAGCCCTGGTGGATCGACAACAGGGCGGGGCCGAACTCTACGCCGATCAGGGCATCGCCTTTACAGCGTTGTTTAGCCTGCCCGAAATCCAGGCCCATTGGGCCAGCCGGAACCCCGCCTAAGCCATGGCCCAGTCCCGTCCCGATATTGCCAACATTCCCACCCCCGCCGATGCTGTGGCGGCCATGTTGGCCCTAGCCGACCTCACCCCAGCGGATCGGGTCTACGATCTGGGCTGCGGCGATTGGCAAGTGTGAGTGAGGTATTGGGAGGATCTCGGTTTGCACATTTAGGATGACTCCCGTAGGATGACAGAAATTACAGATCTAGCTTTCATGAACATCCTGTTGGTTTATCCGCGTTTTCCGAAAAGCTTTTGGTCCTGTGATAAAACCCTGGAATTAGTGGGGATGAAGGCGCAGTTGCCGCCCTTGGGCTTGGTGACGGTGGCGGCAATTTTGCCCCAGAGCTGGAATTTTAAGTTGGTAGACCGCAATGTGCGGGAGGTAGAGGACGCGGAGTGGCGCTGGGCGGACATTGTGATCGTGTCCGCCATGATCGTCCATCGGCCCGACTTTTTGGCCGCCATTCGCACCGCCAAGGCATACGGAAAGCTGGTGGCCGTGGGTGGCCCTTACCCCACCTCCCTACCCCACGAAGCGGAGGAGGCTGGGGCCGACTTTTTGATTTTGGACGAGGGAGAAATTACCCTACCGATGTTCGTGGAGGCCGTGGAACGGGGCGACCGCAGCGGTACCTTCCGATCCGGCGGCGAGAAACCCGCCGTCACCGAAACTCCCATTCCCCGCTACGACCTGCTGGAACTGGATGCCTACGCCGAAATGTCGGTTCAGTTTTCGCGGGGTTGCCCTTTCCAGTGCGAATTTTGCGACATTATCGTGCTCTATGGCCGCAAGCCCCGCACCAAGGAACCCGAACAACTCCTGGCCGAGCTTCAGTACCTCTACGACCTGGGCTGGCGGCGCAGCATCTTCATGGTGGACGACAACTTCATCGGCAATAAGCGCAATGTGAAGCGCCTGCTGACGGCCATGAAGCCCTGGATGGAGGAACACGGCTATCCCTTCTCCTTTGCCACGGAAGCCTCGGTGGATTTGGCCCAGGATCCCGAACTGATGCAGATGATGGTGGACTGCAACTTCGGCACCGTCTTTTTGGGGATTGAAACCCCCGACGATGACAGCCTCGCCCTCACCAAAAAGTTCCAAAATGTCCGCGATCCCCTCTCCGACTCGGTGGTGGCCATTGCCAAATCGGGAATGCGGGTGATGGCCGGGTTCATCGTTGGTTTTGACGGCGAGAAAAAGGGCGCAGGGGAACGCATCTATCAATTTGTGGAGCAAACCGCCATCCCCACCGCCATGGTGAGTATGCTGCAAGCCCTGCCGGATACCGCCCTCTGGCACCGCCTAGAAAAGGAAGGCCGTCTGCTGGGCAAGAGCGCCGACATCAACCAGGCCACCCTGATGAACTTCGTGCCCACCCGCCCCATCGAAGACATCACTGAGGAATTTATCCAAACCTTCTGGGATTTGTACGATCCGCTGGTGGTGTTGAACCGCACCTTCCGCCATTATTTGATCCTGGGAGAAGCCCGCAAGCGCAACTCCCAACGACGGCGCAACGTCAAAAAAAGCGCCGCCGCCGCCGGATCGCCTAGCCTGAACTGGGTTACCCTGCGGGCCTTTTTCATCATCCTTTGGCGGCAGGGCATCCTGCGGAAAACCCGCCTGCGTTTCTGGATGAACCTGGCGATTATGCTGTGGCGCTACCCCGCTGTGGCCGCCAGCTATGTGTCGGTGTGCGCTCAGGCCGAGCACTTCATCGACTTCCGCCAGGTGGTGCGCCAAAACATCGAAGTCCAACTTGCCGCCTACAAAGCCACCCAGCCCGTCCCCCAAGAGGCCACAACGCCCATCGCCGCCTAGGAGACCTTCGTCGTTCAACCACCGTTGCTTGCCATGTTTGCTACCCACCTTCCACCCCAAGGAATCCATCGCTCGGCGCTGCGGGCTGATATTCAAGCCCTTCAGCCGCAGTTGGTGGACTGGCGGCGGCGGCTGCACCAGCGGCCCGAGTTGGGCTTCAAAGAGCAGTTGACCGCCGAGTTGATTCAGCAGCGGTTGACGGAGTGGGGGATTCCCTTCCAGGCGGGCATCGCCCAAACCGGTGTGGTGGCGGTGATTGAGAGCGGCCAGCCGGGGTCCGTGCTGGGTATTCGGGCGGATATGGATGCCCTGCCGATCCAGGAAGAGAACGAGGTGCCCTACTGCTCGCAGCACGAGGGCATCATGCACGCCTGCGGCCACGATGGCCATGTGGCCATTGCCCTGGGCACGGTGCGCTACCTGGCCACCCACCGGGATCAGTGGCGGGGCACGGTGAAGGTGATCTTCCAGCCCGCCGAGGAGGGGCCGGGGGGCGCAAAGCCGATGATTGAGGTGGGGGCGCTGAAAAATCCCGATGTGGAGGCGATGATTGGCCTGCACCTGTGGAACAACCTACCCCTGGGCACCGTGGGCGTTCGCAGCGGCCCCCTGATGGCGGCAACGGCGCTGTTCAAGTTGACGATTCAGGGGAAGGGCGGCCATGGAGCGCTGCCGCACCAAACCGTGGATGCCGTGGTGGTGGGGGCACAGGTGGTGAATGCCCTGCAAACCATCGTGGCCCGCAATGTCGATCCGACCCAGGCGGCGGTGGTGAGCGTGGGCCAGTTCCACAGCGGCCATGCCCCCAACGTGATCGCCGATGTGGCGGAACTCAGCGGTACCGTGCGCTACTTTGACCCTCGCTATACCGACTTTCTGCCCGCCCGGATGGAGCAACTTGTGGCGGGGGTGTGCCAAAGCCAGGGGGCCACCTATACCTGGGACTATCAGACCCTTTACCCGCCGGTGATCAACGACGCCGGGATGGCGGATCTGGTGCGGTCGGTAGCGCTGTCGGTGGTGGAAACTCCGGCGGGGGTGGTGCCCGATTGTCACACCATGGGCGGTGAAGACATGGCCTTTTTCCTGCAAGCGGTTCCCGGCTGCTACTTTTTCCTCGGTTCCGCCAACACCGAAAAAGCCCTCGCCTACCCCCACCATCACCCCCGGTTTGACTTTGACGAAACCGCCCTAGGGCTGGGCGTCGAAATGTTTGTGCGCTGCGTCGAAGCCTACGGACACGGGTAGCCACGCCAGCCTGCGGCGACAGGCTGAGATTCTAAGTAGCTAGCGGCTGGGGCTGGGCGAACCCACCCTAGGGCGAAAAATCGTAGGATTGGATGGGCAGATCACAGCCTTCCCGATTGAGATCCCGTTTGACGGAGTTAATGGTGCGGAAACCCTCCACCCCCCGCTCACGGAGGAAGATGGTGAGTTGGCTGGCAAACCGAGAGATACAGGCATTGGGGTTTTGTCTCAGGGTGGTCAAGCTCAGTAGCGTGGTTTCCATATCCCAGGAGGGAACGGCGGCGTGAAGGCGACGCCATGCGTCGGCCATGGGATCCGGCGGGGGGGCTGCCGCCGTCGGCTGAGGCGGGGGAGGAGCCGCTGCTGGTTGGGGCGGGGGCGGGAGAGCCGCTGCTGGTTGGGGCGGGGGAGCCGCTGCCGCTGCCAGTTGAGGCGGGGGGGGAGTCCTGACCAGCGGCTCAGTCGGCCCATCCATGCCCCCTCGCCCCGCCAGATTAACCCCAGCACAGATCTCCGCGAAGGGGCCGGATAACTGAGCCACTTGCAGGATGGCGATACATTGCTGAATGGTCACTAAGTTAATATCCGTCTCCACTTTTTCGGCTTCCCGATTGGCGCGTTCGGACTGGGCTCGAACCGTCTCCAGTTGAGCCTCACCCAACTCGGCACAAGTCTGATGGTTGCGGCCCCATAGCGGTGTACTAAAGGTAATCATGCCCCCGAGGGAACTGCTCGACACACTGGCATTGCCGCCCCCATCACTGCCCGCCCCCCCGCTGCTGTAGAGGGAGAGTCCTAGGCTGGGCGTCGGGCACTGAACCCCCCCGCCAAAGCCATGGAATTGGTCGTTATTGGTTTGGACGTTGGTCTGTTGGTTGACCGTGGTTCCCGAGCTCGTCGATGTGGCGCGGGAATTACTGCCAGAAACCGGCCCCTGATTATTCGGCCCCTGAGGATTATTAACGGTGGTTTGGGCTATGGCCGATGAATGATTGCCCAAACTACTGAGAACGCACAAACTGAGCAGCAGGAGCGTGTTTTTCATAATTAGAAGTTGGCAAATACGCTGAGGTTCGTGGATCCTCCAGCCGCGAAGGTACTGGATTGGGTTTGAACGGTGCGGGTATCTTGACCCGTGAGATCGAGCTGCGTCAGGCTGAAGGGGTTGGCGGGATTATTAATTTGAAAGGGCGTATCGACGGTGAGGGGCGTCGTCGCTCCCGCCACGGGCAAGACGTTATTCCCGTCTACGGTGAAGCCCCGACGGGTACGCACATCCATCTCAGTCGAGACGGTGGTGCCTCGCGTCACCTGGGTTGAGAAGCCAACGGAAAAGCCAATGGTTTGGGCTGAGGCGGGCTCCATAGAGGAGCCTACCCCGAGGCCGAAAAACCCGAACGCTGCGATCAGGGGCCGCGTGATTTGCTGATGTCGAGGGAGAGAAAAACTGAGCATAGGTGTAGATGGGGGTGGGTAAAGGGCGAGTCTGTCTAGGGGATGGGATACCTGAAATTTCAAACGGGTCAAACCCTAGTAAAAAACCGAGAGATTTCGGGTATCGGTAAGGGTGGTCGTGGACTGCGTCGTCACCTTGGTGCTACTAGGCCCCGCTGTAAATTGATCAATGCCGAGGTTGAACTGTTGCCCAGGGTTCAGAACCGTGAAACCGGGGATTGGAGTCCCATTAATGGCCTGATTCGGGGTTAAGGTCGTCACATTCTCCCCGGCGATGGCTAAGCCTGACCGATTGGTTAAGTTCGTTTCGGTAATCGTCGTGTTGGTGGTCTGGTTACTATGACTACTGGTCATCGAAAGGCCCCAGGCATCATCCGGGAAAAATTGGGCTTTGACGGCGCTACCACTGGCCCACCAGAGGAGCATACCGGTCAGAATCAAGGTATTGCGTAGCATGATGAATCTCACGACACTGACATGAAGGGTCATTACAACGGGAAGTCGGGTTAGGCCCCTGGGGGCCAACGTTCCCCCTAGGGGCGTTGGTCAAACACCGTAAACGAATGAGACTGGTTCAGCAGGGCACTGGTGCCCGATCCCCCGGGGGTAATCGACCCCTGACCATTGGGGGCAATGGATCCGGCGAGGCTGCCCACCACCCCCGGCGGGGTCAGGGTGACTTGGGAATAGGCGGGTAAAATGCCGCTATTCATCGGTACCGTCGTGGGAGTATCCCGGTTGTAGGCATTGACCGATAGGGTAAAGGCGGCTCCATTGGTGGGAGCCACAAAGGTTGCATTCGGGTTGAGGGTGGCCCCGGTGTTCAGGGGCTGCGTTACCGTAATCCCCGATCCGGATACGGCAAAGCCGAGTTGTGGGAAGTATGGTGCAAGCGCTCCGAGAAAGTGTACTGGGTACAGCTAAACGGCGACAAAACGATACTGCAAGAGGGTGAAGCGCCGATTGATTTTGAAGGGTTCTTTCCTTGCGTTATGATCAACAGCTCAACCGATCCGGAGTCAGTGATACCGACGTCGGATTACATGCACGTCAAGGATCAAATACTTGAAGTCGAGCGGTTAACAACACGGATCTTTTATACAATTCAAGCGGTTAGAGCCAACGGTATATACGATGCTACACTTGGCGATGAAGTCGAAGGGTTGCTAAACGACGACTTGAAAATGCTACCAGTGCAGAACGCTACCAGCCTCCGACAGCGCGGCGGGTTAGCAGGTGGCATCGAGTTTCTTAACGTCATGCCGTATGTCAACACGTTGCAGGTATTGCAAGATGCGCGGCAAAAAGCGATTGCACAGTTATTTGAAACGCTGAAAGTTAGTGACCTACTCCGAGGCGCAAGCGATCCACGGAAGACGGCAACGGCTAATAGACTTGAATCGTCGTGGTCATCGCTGGGGTTAATTGTACGGCAGAACGAATACGCCAAGTTTATCGGCGACGGTATCGGGTTACTAACAACGATTATTGCCGAGCAGTTTGAGCCAGCGACAATATTTGAGATTGGCGACGCCGACAACTTCCTCGCTCCCCAGCTAC
>JALQST010000135.1 GCA_023264315.1 Nodosilinea sp. BSH.14 | reverse complement strand
TAGGCCACCACCACAAAGGCATCGGCCCGCAGCGCCTCTAGGGCCGCGAGGCAAGCTTCGTCCTTTTTAATGCGGCGCGGCTGCCAAAGGGGACACCCCGCCTCCAGGGCCACTTGCTTCACAGGAGAGGCATCCACTTGCCCCCCTCGGCCCCGACGTTTATCGGGCTGGGTGACAACGGCCACCACCTCAAAATCAGGATCCGCCAGCAGCCGTTTTAGGCTGGGCACGGCAAAGTGGGGCGTTCCCAGAAAGACAATTCGCATGGCGGCTTTAAACTCTTCGCTGTTCAGCCCCTATCCTAAACCTTGCCCATTCGTTTCTCGAATCAAGCTGGCTGATCAGAAGTTTTTGAGGTTGAGTTGATGGCCATCGGTTAAGCCATTGTTTCAATAGTTATTGAAAAATCGAATCGTGGACTATAGTGAAACCAATGGAAAGAGATACCGCGACGGCGATTTTTGAGGCCCTCTCCTCCGGGGTGAGGCTCGATGTATGTTGGCTTTTGGTGAGGAAAGGGGCTGAGGGCATGGTGGCGGGAGACCTTGCCACGGCCCTCAATGTGCTGCCCAGCAACCTCTCCTTTCACCTGAAGGCGCTGACCCAGGCTGGCCTCGTTACCGGATCCCAGGAGGGACGATTTCAGCGCTATCGGGCCAACACAGCACTGATGATGGATTTGGTGGCCTATCTGGCGGCGGAATGTTGTCCGGATAACCCCGGTGATGCTGACAGGGTACAGCCCGCCATTGCCCTCACCTCGCCCTGAATGTCTACGAACCCCCTGCTGCCCACCGCTCAGATGTTCAGATTTAAGGAGACCGCACCCCCAGCCTCGCCATTCACTCCCCAGGAGACTCCCCGCCATGCTTACCTCGGTTTCGTCATTCCCGACGGACGCGCCTAGCAACCTAGGAACGGTGGTTTCGGTACGGGGCAGCGTGGTGGATGTGCGGTTTTCCCAGCGCCTGCCCAGCTACCTCCATCGGCTCAACGCCGGAGAGGACGGCAGCGTGGTGATCGAGGTGATTGCCCACCTCAATGCCGAAGTGGTGCGGGGAATTGCCCTCACGCCCACCTCCGGCTTGGCGCGGGGATCGCCTGTGGTCGATGGGGGACATTCCCTGAAAGTCCCTGTAGGACGGGCTTTGCTGGGGCGGATGTTCAATGTGTTTGGCACCCCCATCGACAAGCGCGAACCCCTTGGAGAGGTGGAATGGCGGTCGATTCACCAGGCGGCGGTGCCCCTGATGCAGCAGTCTACTCAGTCGAAGATTCTGGAGACGGGCATCAAGGTTATCGATGTATTGGCCCCCATCGAGCGCGGCGGCAAAGCGGGGCTGTTTGGCGGGGCGGGCGTGGGCAAAACGGTGCTGATCACCGAAATGATCCACAACATGGTGAGCCAACACCAGGGCATTAGCCTGTTTTGCGGCATTGGCGAACGCAGCCGCGAAGCCGAAGAACTCTACCGAGAGATGCAGGCCGCCGGGGTGCTCGATCAGACAATTATGGTGTTTGGCCAGATGAATGAACCGCCCGGTGCCCGTTTTCGGGTTGGCCATGCGGCCCTAACCATGGCGGAATATTTCCGGGATGATGCCCACCAGGATGTGCTGCTGCTGATCGACAATATCTTTCGATTTATTCAGGCGGGGCAGGAAGTTTCGGGCCTGATGGGGGAACTGCCCTCGCGGGTGGGCTATCAGCCGACCCTGGCCACGGAACTCGCTGCCCTGGAGGAGCGGATTAGCAGCACCAGCACGGGGGCGATCACCTCGGTGCAGGCGGTCTATGTGCCCGCCGATGACTTCACAGACCCGGCGGCGGTACATACCTTTGGCCACCTGTCGGCCTCGATTGTGCTATCGCGCAAGCGGGCCAGTGAAGGCTTTTATCCGGCGGTTGACCCCCTGCGATCTAGCTCAAAAATGCTGATGCCCATGATCGCCGGTCAGCGCCACTACACCACCGCCCTGGCGGTGCGCCAAACGCTCGCCACCTACGACGAGCTAAAGGACATGATCGCCATGCTGGGGATGGCAGAACTCTCGGCGGCGGATCGTCAGATCGTCTACCGCGCGCGACGGCTAGAGCGGTTCCTCACCCAGCCCTTCTTTTCCACCGAGCAATTTACCAGCAAGCCCGGTCGGCTGGTGCCGCTAGAGGCGGCCCTGGAGGGGTGTGATCGCATTCTTAACGACGACTTTGCCGACTATCCCGAAAGCGCACTCTATATGATTGGCGACATCGAGGAGGCGATCCCATGATGCACCTACAGGTCATGCAGCCCACGGAAATATTGGTGGATCAAGCCGTAACCAAAATCACCGCCGAAGGGCTAGACGGGAGTTTTTGTCTGCTGCCCCAGCATGGGGATCTGGTCGTCGCCCTGGTGCCTGGTATTTTCGCCTTTGAGGTGGAGTTTGGATCCGAAGTGCTGCTGGCCATCGACGACGGCATTTTGGTGAAACAGGGCGCATCGGTTCGGGTGGTGGTGCACAAGGCCGTCCGGGGAGACCATCTCGACACCCTCCAGCAGGCGGTTCAGCAAACCTTTCGCCGCCTCAACGAGCAAGAGCAACAGGCCCGCCACACCCTGGCTCGCCTAGAAGCCAGTTTCCTGCGCGAGTTGATCGACCTGGGAGGCAACCCATGAAACCCTCCCATCCCTCCGACCGAGACCCGACTCAGCACCCCCCCACCGCCTTTGAGCAGCAGGTGATGGCTAAAGCACGGCGGAAGGCGCAGGCGCGGCGAGAGGGAGATGGCAGCATGTGGTCTGGCCTCGGCGTGTTTGGCTTGGTGGGCTGGTCAGTGATATTGCCCACCCTGGTGGGCATTGCCCTAGGCCGCTGGATTGATCACCGCTGGCCCAGCCCCTACTCCTGGACGCTGATGCTGCTGTTTGTTGGCCTGGTGCTGGGCTGTTGGAGCGCATGGCACTGGATTCAGCAGGAGCAAGGGCGATGATATCCACCGGATTTTTAGCCTTGAGATCACCCCAAAACTCTGCTGTAACGTTCACGGCTTAGGAGCACCATGATGAATCTTATGGTTAACACGTTCCTCCCTGATTTATTCGCATTTCCCATTGGCTTTGTGCTGGGAATCTTTTACTTCATTTTTTTATGGTTTACCGTGCAGCGATTGGTGAGTAGTTCTCATCCCGTGGCGCTGATGGTTGGCAGTGGGGTGGTGCGGTTAAGTGTGGCATTGCTGGGGTTTTATCTCATCGTTGGAGGCCATTGGGAGCGGTTGCTGATCGCCTTGGCTGGATTTTTAATCGCCCGTACACTGCTCATTGCCCGCTGGCGACCACAACCCTCTCTAACCGACCCTTTGGCTCTGGAGGATTGAGATGGAAATCAGCCCGGATCACATCATTTATTTCGCCCGATCTCCCATAGTAATCAACGCCACCCTGGTCTTTACTTGGCTGACGATGGCGATTCTGGTCGGGGGAGCGGCCTGGGTAACGCGGCGGCTTTCGGTTTGTCCTCCGCTGCCGCCCTGGCAAACGATGCTAGAACTCTTGGTCGATGGCATTTGCCAGCAGATCAAAGATATTACCCAACGGGATCCAGAACCCCATTTGTCCTTTGTGGGGACGCTGTTTTTGTTCATTGTCACAGCCAATTTGCTGGCGGTGGTGCCGGGATATCAGGCTCCCACGGGTTCCCTATCGACAACGACGGCCCTGGCCATTTGCGTGTTTGTGGCGGTGCCGATCTATGGCATTCGGCAGCAGGGATTAGGGCGCTACCTCAGGGGCTACCTAGAGCCGACGCCCATCATGCTGCCCTTTCAAATTATTGGCGAATTTTCGCGTACCTTGGCGCTGGCAGTGCGGCTATTTGGCAATATTATGAGTGGCAATTTGTTGGCGGCTATTTTGCTATCACTGGTGCCGCTGTTTGTGCCCGTGGTGATGCAGGTATTGGGTCTTATCTTTGGCATTATCCAAGCCTACGTCTTTGCCATTTTGGCCCTGGTTTATATGGCCTCAGCCACCAGCGTACAGCAGCCCAGTTCACCCCTTTCTACCCAGGAGAAACCCCTATGAGTGATCTCGCTTTGATTGGTGCCGTCGCCATGGTGACGGCGGGTCTCACCATCGCCATTGGATCGATTGGCCCAGCCCTGGGCGAAGGGCTAGCGGTGGCGCGGGCCTTGGGAGCTATTGCCCAGCAGCCCGATAAAACTAATACCATCACCCGTACTCTTTTTGTGGGTCTTGCCATGGTTGAATCAACGGCCATTTACTGCCTGGTGGTGTCGATGATTCTGCTGTTTGTCAATCCATTTTGGAATTACTTTTTGGAGAACTCAGGTGTTAATTAACGGGTTCACCGTCTTTGCCCAAATTCTTAATTTTTTGATCTTGGTAGCGCTGCTGCGGTGGGTGCTCTATCAACCCATCCTCAAGGTGATGCACCGGCGTCAGGCCATGATCGAAGATCGCTGGCAAGCCTCAGAACGCCTTCAGGCCGAGGCCCAGGCGGCGCTGGCCACCTACCAGCGGCAGCAGCACGACCTCCAGCAGCAGCGGGCCGAGTGGCTGGCCGAAGCCCAGGCCACCGCTGACCAAGCTCGCCACCACCAACTGGCCCAGGTGCGCCAGGACATTGCTGACCAGCGGGCCGTCTGGCAGGCCGACCTACACCAGGAGCAAGCCGCCTTTTTGCGTACCCTGCGCCAGCAGGTGATTCACCAAACCACGGCGATGGTTCGGCAGGCCCTCGGCGATCTGGCCAATGCGGAGCTAGAGCGGCAGATGGTGGGCGTATTCTGCGATCGCCTGCGTCATCTCGACCCAGCCCAACATCAGGCCTTGGCCCAAGCCCTGGCCCAAGGGGATCAGCCCCTGGTGGTACGCAGTAGTTTTGACCTGTCGCCCGACCTCCGCCAGCAGATCATCGACACGCTCCGGGCCGAGTTTGCCGTCACCCCGCCCATTGAGGTGGCCACCGCCCCCAGTTTGATCTGCGGCATTGATCTCAAACTGGCCGGACAAGAGGTGGTGTGGAGCCTAGATACCTACCTCCACACCCTAGAACAGCGCCTTTCGACCGCCCTCACCCACGAAGAAACTGCCCGCCATGAACCCCATCTCTCAGCAGGTGCAGACCGCCTGCACTGAAGCCTTCGCCACCCTAGCCCAGGTGTTAGCCGACTATGCCGCCCCCCTGGTGCTACGGGAAACGGGTCAGGTGCAGTCCGTGCGTCCCGGTATTGCCCGGATCACGGGGTTGTCGGGCGTGCGGGCCGATGAACAGGTGTGTTTTCCTCGGGCGGGGGTGGGATCGGGGCGGGGGCCGCTGCTGGGGATTGCCTTTAACCTCGACCCCGAGGAGGTTGGGGTGATTTTGCTGGGCGATAGCCAAGACCTGCAAGCCGGGGACGAGGTTTACCGCACCGAGCGGGTGATGGATGTGCCCGTGGGCGAAGCACTGCTGGGGCGGGTGATCACCGTTTTGGGGCAACCCCTCGACGGTCGTGGGGGGCTGGAGATTACCGAACATCGCCCAGTGGAGCGCGAGGCCCCGGCGATTTTGGATCGTGCCCCGGTAACGGTGCCCCTGCAAACCGGGCTGAAGGTGGTGGATGCCCTGATTCCTGTTGGTCGGGGCCAGCGGGAACTGATCATCGGGGATCGCCAGACGGGCAAAACCACGATGGCCATCGACACCATCCTTAACCAAAAAGACCAGGATGTGATTTGCATTTACTGCGCCATTGGCCAGCGGTTGGCGGCCATTGCCAAGGTGATTGCCACCCTGCAAGCCCAGGGCGCGATGGACTACACCACGGTGGTGGTCGCCGCCGGACAAGACCCCCTGGGACTGCAATACATCACCCCCTACGGGGCCACCACCATGGCGGAATACTTCATGGAGCAGGGCCGTGATGTGCTGGTGGTCTACGATGACCTCACCCACCACGCCCGCACCTACCGCGAACTGTCGTTGCTGCTGCGCCGTCCCCCCGGTCGCGAAGCCTATCCCGGCGATATTTTCTACCTGCACTCGCGGCTGCTGGAACGGGCCACCCACCTGATCGACGACCTCGGCGGCGGCTCCCTCACCGCCCTGCCCATCATCGAAACCCAGGCCCAAAACCTATCGGCCTACATTCCCACCAACCTGATTTCCATCACCGACGGGCAGATCTACCTTTCCCCTGATCTATTTCAAAGGAGCATTTTGCCGGCGGTGGATGTGGGCAAATCGGTTTCGCGGGTGGGGGGCAAAACCCAACTCCCCGCCTACCAATGGGTCGCTGGCGACCTGCGCCTCTCCTACGCGCAATTTCAAGAAATTGAGGTTTTTGCCCGCTTTGGCACTCAGCTCGATGAGCACACCCAGCACACCCTCGAACGTGGTCGCCGCATCCGCGAAGTACTGAAGCAGGGCCAGTCTCAACCCCTCCCCGCCGCCGCCCAAATGGCTATTCTCCTGGCCGTTACCGGTGGCCTGCTCGATACCGTTCCCCTCGACCGGGTGGCGGAAGCCGAATGCCGGGTGGCCCAAGCCATGGCCCAGCAGTTCCCGGATTTATGGGATCTAATTCACCGGGGCGGAGCGTTGACGGCGGCAGATCGCGATCAACTCTTGGCGGCGCTGTCCGAGGTGATCTAGCCATCGGTTACGGCCCCTATGGTGACTCAACCCCGCCCCCTTTGGGCCAATCTCCCTACCTAGACGATTTCCCTTGCCTATGCTGACCCTAGAAGCCCTGCAGACCCAAATTCACAACATTGAAGACCTCCAATCTGTTGTTAGAACGATGAAAGCCCTGGCCATGGTGAGCCTTCGCCAGTACGACAAGGCCCGATCCTCCCTCGCTGACTACAGCACCACTGTTGAACTGGGCCTTCAGGGGCTCCTCCATCACCGCCGCTTCTCCGACGATGCCGCTGGGTTGCTGCCCTTCGTGGGGTTGCTCCAAAACCAAGGCCAGCCCCACGGACAGGTTGGCATCATTCTGTTTGGGTCAGACCATGGCCTCTGTGGTCAGTTCAATGAGCAGATCACCGCCTACGCCCTCGACCAGATCCGCCAGCGCCCCATGGAAGCCGATCTCTGTCGGCTGGCTGCGGTGGGGGCGCGGCTCCTTCCCCATTTGCAGGCGGCAAACCAGCCCATTCAGCCATCGTTTTCCCTGCCCAGTTCCCTGGCAGGTATCCCTGGGCTGATTCAAGACCTGCTCCTGGCGATCCAGCCGTGGTGCTTTCCCCAAAATACCGACCCCAGCCCGATGGGGAATGAGCCTGTGGAGGGTGCCCCCCCGGCGTTGGATCAGGTTTTTCTGGTCTATCACCAGGCGCTTTCGGCCACGGCCTTTCAGCCTGTCATTCGGCAACTGCTGCCCCTGGATCGCCCCTGGCTCCAGCAGTTAGAGCAACGCCCTTGGTCTTCCTCGGCCCTGCCTATGGTAGGTGGCCCCTGGCAACCGCTGTTTTCAGCCCTGGTGCGTCAATATCTGTTTATGGCGATCTACCGCGCCGCTGTAGAATCCTTGGCCAGCGAAAATGCCGCCCGCTTGGCCGCCATGCAGACCGCTGAAAAAAATATCGAAGAACGCCTCACCGACCTCAATGCCGACTATCGCCAGCAGCGCCAAAATGCCATTACCGGAGAATTGCTAGACATTGTGGCAGGCTTTGAAGCCCTAAAACACCCTAGCCACTAACGGACGTTGAAGCCCCATCCAGACCTGCTGCTTTGGCCCGGCCCCGTTTTTTGCTACTGCTCTGCCGCTCCCGCCCAGCCCGAATGCGCTCTAACAAAATGGCGGCTGGCTCGTCGTTAGGGTCTTGGGGCACCAATTCGCCGCGAAAGGCTTGGGCGAGGATGGATTGGTCGAGTTGATCAAATTCTCCGAGAGAGTCTTGATATTCTTGTTCTATGAAATCAGCAATATTGAAAAACTGCCTGACATTGCAGCCCGAAGGCTAGTTAGGACAGGATAGGGGTGTTGTTTTCACCCCTCCCCCTCTGATGCCTGCTCCCTACA
>JALQST010000134.1 GCA_023264315.1 Nodosilinea sp. BSH.14 | reverse complement strand
AGCCAATCACGGCTACTGACAGCCCCCTGTAACTGATCCAGTTTGCGGAGGATGCGGTCAACCCGCCGTTGTTTACGGCGAATGGTATGGCGCACAATTTCCGTGGGGTGGGCGGTAAACACCAAGCGCACGTCCAACTGGTTAATCAGGTTTTGGATTAGTTGGGGGGGCACGTTCAGCCGTTTCAGGGTGGGAAACAGCCAGTGGAAGGTGCCCGCCTCGCGGCGTAGACCGGCGGAGTCGCCCATGCTGCGGTGGAGAAGATCCGCCTGGAAGGAATGCCCACCGAGATCGTCCTCGCCCTCATCCACCACGGGATGCCCCTCAGGGCTCGCGGGGCGGCGGCTGCCCCATTGGGCTCGGTCGGAGGTGTGGTAGGCGGCGCGATACTGCTGCTGCTGGCCGCGCTGTTCGTAGTGCTGTTCAACAATATTAATGAGCTGAAAGTAGAGGGCAAAGGCCCGCGAGGCCCGAATCGCATCCTCGAGATCCAGGGCCTCCACTACATCGACCACGGCCTTCACCCGGGCTTCATCGGTGGTGGGGGCTTGGCCTTCGGGGGAACACATCTGCCGCAACTGCCGCAACAGGTTGAGCAACTCTGGCCCACAGGCATGATCCAGCACATTTTCCCACAGGTCTTCTACGACCCGGAGCCGATGGCGCAAGAGCAAATCTTGGCTAGTGGGCGCGGGGGACAGGGGCTCCGGAGACTCTGGCTGAGGAGAGGAGGGAGCGGTGGGCAGAAGATCCCCAGAAGGATGCAGCATTGAGCTCATGGGTTCGGGTTGGGAGAGAACAGCGGTATCGCAAGAATTCTATAGGATTCCCTGCTATAGAAGAAGTTTATGGGAAGGGCAAACTGAAATTTTTATCGATTGAGGTGTCCGTTAAGCCAACGCCCTAGACGTTCCGCCCCGACGGACTCTGAGGAACCCCTAGGACGGCTACTCCCGCCGTGGCCCAGGGAGGTGGGGCAGCCGTTGCCCCTGGATGAACTGTTCCCCCATCAGCCCCGCCTGTCGGAAGCCGTTGGCCACCGCCCGCGCGGCAATTAGGCCGAAGAGCACCGGAGGAACTAGGGCACTCAGGAGCAGATGAGCGCCGTAGGCCGCCCCGGAGAGCGGCCCAGGGTCTGCCCCATCGGGGGCAGCGGGGGGCAGAGGAGTCGGAGAAGACATAGGGCAAAGCAACGCTAGGCGATTTCTCTCCATCATACTCCCCGTCCTTCCGCCCCTGGGGCAGGCGGCGTCAGAGGATCACGACGCTTCCCGGTAGCCCTGGTGATCCAAAACCGGGAATTTCCAAGGGGGATCAGAAAGTTGAGCGAGAATGCGACCAATGGGCTAGACTGCGCTATGCTTCAGTGCTATATGCGGGCTGGCCCCATTCCCAGGGAGGAGGTCAGCGGGGGGAGGATAGCTTGAGGGTGGGCGCGATACCCTGGAAGTAGCCTCCCGTGCGAGATTCTGTTCGTTGCCCTGCGAGTTCTGAGACGAAGCCCATCCAACGAAGCCCAGCCATCGCTATGCCTGTCTCCCTTTCACCATCCCACGTTTCAGCGAGTGCAGCGGCACCGGGGGTTTTGGGCTGGCTGAAGGAACATCTGGGCCAGCCCGATGTGGATCTACACCTTAAATTGCGGGGCAATATTCTCCATGTCCTGTGTGAAACGGCCCAGGGCCTCGATCAGCCCACGGTGCTGCTGCGGCTGGTGCGGGCGCTGCTGGAGGATCGAGATCAGGGCTGGCTGCACCAAACCTATCCCCAGGTGTACCAGATTTATCTCTATAGCCGTCGTCCGGGCCAGCCCAACCCGGACTGGACGGCCCCCCTCTACCTCAACCGCCTAGAGCGCCACCTGGCCCAACTGGTGCTGGAAAACCAGGATGAAGCCGATCTGCAAGCTGCCCAGGCCCTCCTGGCCACCTATGCCCAGGATCATCCCCAGTTGTTGCGGCCCGGGGCCGAGGGCGGTGGGGTCATGGTGCTGTCAAACCTCAGCTTGGCTCGCAAGGGCGACCCGGAGGCGATTGCCTGGTACCTCAGCGAAACCCTCAGCGCCCTGGATGTGGGGGTGTGGGTGAGCGTGAAGGCGATTCCGGGGAAGGCCCACCTCCAGCGCCGTGCCATCGGCTTCGATGGGCCGATCCCCAACGAGGCGGCGGTGGAGTTCCCGCTGGAGGAGGCCGCCATCCCTCGTCTGTGGGTCATCTGCGAAGCCGCCTACAGCCCCGACCCCGCCCTGATTGCGCGGCCCACCGCCGAACGCCTGAGGTTGCTGCAACTGACGCAATTTAAAGATGCGGTGATCCTGCTCCAGGTGCGGGGGGAGGCCAAGCCCGACTGGAGCCTCCGCATTGACCTAACGCCCCCCGAGGAAATGCTGCGGGAATGGAGCCGCTGGGGGGATCGATCTTCCCTAGAGCGGCTGATGACCTCGGTGCTAGATCGCTACCACCTGACGGTGACGGCCACCCTCAACGACACCACGCTGCACCTGCTCTGCCAGCCCCACGGCGATGGGCCGGAGGCGGTGCCCACGGTGGTGCAGGCCCAAGGGGAAATTGTCAAAGCCCTGGCGGAAACCCTAGAATCCTTGGCTCCCCAGGGGATTCACCGCGCCATTCTCTATGGCCAGCCCGACCCCAACGCCGATCCGGCCTGGGTGTACTATCTGGATTTGCCCGCCGCCCAGCACAGCGCCCTGGCCGATGCCCCCGAGTACCTCGGGCAACTGGGGGACTTGCCCGCCATGGCCTTTTTGCTGACGCGGCAGCTCAACCCCAACCTGGAGGATCGGCTGGCCACCGGGGGGCAGCGGGTGCAGTTGCTCCAGCGACGAGATCAGATCCTTCACATTATGGTGGATGGCCCCGTGGTGCCCCAGCGTCGGCTAGTGGCCCCCCTCCTAGACAACTATCTGCTCAGCCTCAGCCCCGTGGGCATTGAGGGGGTGCGCATCTACGGGCGGCGGGCGGGCCAACCTCGCCCCGCCTGGAGCTATGGCCGCGACTTTTCAGCCCGGGATCGGCTGGTGCCCGAGGCCACCCCAGAGTTTACCGCCTCTGAGGCCTACGTGAACGAACTGCTGGTGCGGCCCGACAGCCCCATCACCCACACCGACCTGTCCCCCGAAGAGGAAGCGGTAGCCCTGGCCCATTGGTGGGATCTGGTGGTGGAACGGTGGCAAAGCCTGCTGGTGCAGTCTCAACTGTTTAGCCGTGCCCAAACCCTCAGTGTGCTAGATCGATCCCCCCATCCGGCTCGGACTGAGGGACTTAAGATTGCGGCGGTGTGGGCCACGGTGGGGCTGCTGCTAGCCCTCCAGATGGATTGGCTGCTGGGGCAGATGTTCCAGCCCACGACCCAGGTGGCGAAGGCCGAACCCATGGTGGCGCTGCCGCCGGATCCCCCCCGCCCCGACGATGACTTGACCCAATCCCTAGCCGATCTCGACTGGCCTAGTGGAGCCTCGTCCTTGGCCAGGGAGGGCTTTGTGAGGAGCACTACCGATCTGTTTACTAGCCCGAACCAGCCCTCCGTCGCCCTAGATGACCTAGTGGCCGACTCGCCGTTCTCCACCTTCAACAGCGATCAACTCAACGAAAAGGTGGCCCTCTATGCCCAGCAGGTGGCCGCGCAAGGCCCCGCTGATGTGATGATTGTGGGCAGTTCGCGGGCGCTGCGGGGGGTGGATCCCGAAGCCCTACGGCGGGAGTTGGCGGCCCTCGGCTATGACAATGTCAGCATTTTCAACTTTGGCATCAACGGGGCCACCGCCCAGGTGGTGGATCTGGTGTTGCGCCAAGTGCTAGAGCCAGAACACCTGCCCCGGCTGATTCTTTGGGCCGATGGGGCCAGGGCCTTTAACAGTGGCCGGGAGGATGTCACCTACAATGCCATTGTGGCGTCTCCCGGCTATCGGGAACTGATCACCCAGCGCCCGGATATACCCGCCGCTCCCGGTGCCGATGGGGCCGATGGCGAAATCGCCAGCACCCATGGTCGATCTTTGCCCCAAAGCTATGCCGCCATGGACGAGTGGATTAGCGATTACATGGGGACGCTGTCGGCGGTACATCCAAACCGGATCTCGCTGAAAACCTGGATGCAGAGCCAGGTGGGGACGGTGTTGCCCACGGTGGGCCGCGAAACCGCCCTAGCGGAGGAGCAACTGGATGCCCCCATGCCCGTTGGCAGCGCCATTGATCGGGACGGCTTTTTGCCCCTGTCGGTGAGGTTTAACCCGGCCACCTATTATCAAACCTATGCCCGGGTGGCGGGGCGCTACGATGGAGACTACGAAGACTTCCGCCTCGACGGTGCCCAGATTGAGGCCATGAACGCCCTGCTGGCCTTTACCCAAGACAAGGGAATTCCCGTCGTCTTCATCAACACGCCCCTGTCCGATGAGTACCTGGACGACTATCGCCAAGCTGCCGAGGAGGCTTTTCTGCGCTACATGGTGATGCTGTCCACCGCGCAGCCCGGACTTCTCTTCCGGGATCTGGGGCAGGCTTGGCCCCAGCAGTACGATTATTTCTCTGACCCCAGCCACCTGAACCGCTATGGGGCCTACCAGGTTTCCCAACGGCTGGCCCAAGATCCCTTGATTAGCTGGCCCCGACGGTCGGCCCCCGCTGCCCCATGATTTTGCCCTCTATTACCTACGTTCTGTTTCTGATCAGCGTCATCGGTATCTTTTGGGCGCTGGAGTCGGTGCAGGCCCGTCTCTGGCTGCTGTTGGTGGCCAGCCTGGTGTTCTATGCCTCCCTCCAGGTGAAGTATTTACTGCTGATGGTGGCTCTGCTGATGGTGACGTTTTTCATCGGCAATGCTATTGTCGCCCCCCTCGACTGGCGCACCCCCAACGCCCGCTGGCAGGTGGCCGAACAGGGCTGGAACCGACGGCGACGCTGGCTGCTGGGCCTGGGCATTGGGGTGAATGTTGTGCTGCTGCTGAGCTTTAAGTACGCTGAAGGTCTGTGGCGGCTAGGAGGCTGGACAGGCCCAAGTCTCTGGGGCCTGCGCCTCGACGACACCTTCACCGGGATTATCATGCCCCTGGGGCTCAGCTTTTTCGTGTTTGAGTGCATCGCCTACCTGGTGGATGTGTACCGAGGATCCCCCGCCGCCGAAACCTTTGTGGGCTTTGGGGCCTACAAACTGTTTTTCCCTAAACTCATCTCCGGCCCCATCACCCGGTTTCACCCCTTTATCGACCAGGTGGAACAGCCCAAGGCTCCCGGCCTCAACGGCGTGGTTGAAGGGCTCTGGCTGATTGCCTACGGGGCGGTGAAAAAGCTGCTTCTGGCCGACCACATTGCCATCCTGGTCAACCTCAGCTTTGACAACCTGCCCCGGGCGGGCACCGCCGACATTGCCCTGGCGCTGTTTGCCTATGGCCTCCAGCTCTACCTAGACTTCAGTGCCTACGTCAACATTGCCCGGGGGAGTGCCCTGCTCTTGGGCATCAACCTGCCGGAAAACTTCGACGCCCCCTACTTCACCGCCAGTCTGGTCACCTTTTGGCGACGCTGGCACATCACCCTCGGCGATTGGCTGCGCAACTACCTCTACTTCCCCCTGGGTGGATCCCGGCAAGGGCTGGGGCGCACCTGCCTCAACCTGATGCTGATTATGCTGATGGCCGGGGTGTGGCACGGCAACAACTGGGGCTTTGTGATTTGGGGGGCCATCCACGGCGCTGGCCTTGTCATCCATCGGCTGATGCAGTCCCTCGGCAAAGCGGCCCCCTGGGTGGCGGGGTTTTGGGGCGGCTTCCCCGGCACCGTCCTCGGCTGGGCCATCACCCAAGGGCTGGTGTTTTTTAGCTGGCTGTTCTTCCGCCTCCCCGATCCCCAGCAGTTCACCCTAGCCCTCCAACGGCTGGGGGCCACCTCCGCCGATCCGCAATTTGTGCAGAAGGTCTACCTCGAATCCCTCGGCTTTAGCGCTGGCCAACTGTGGCTCATGCTGGGGGGGCTGTTCGGGATTATGGGCTTCACCTATGCCTTCCGCCGAGGTCTCAAACTCGAACTCAGTTGGCCCGTCAAACTGCTGTTGATTCCCCCATTCAGCCTCCTGGCCTGGTTGCTCGCCCCCGCCGAAACCCTCAGCTACATCTATTTCGATTTCTAGGGGCAACGGCGAAGCAACCCAGCAATTCTCCATATGACGAGGCTGATAAATACAATCCCGTTCAGGCTGAGCTGTGAGCCTATCGAACAGTCGAAGCCTTTTCACCCTTCGACAAGCTCAGGGTGAACGGTCAATTTACCAAAATGAGAATTACTGAAAGCAACCAAGAATCGTGGCAGTTAGCCCGCCCTCGTTTGGTAAAATCAAGGACTGCGATATCAACATCCCTGCCCAAGCAGACCAAAGGAGATTCACCCATGGCCCGCATGTATTACGACAGTGACGCCAACCTAGACCTACTCAACGGCAAAACTGTGGCCATCATTGGCTATGGTTCCCAGGGCCACGCCCACGCCCTCAACCTCAAAGACAGCGGCGTCAATGTCATTGTGGGTCTCTACGAAGGCAGCAAATCCACCGCCAAGGCCGAAGCCGAAGGGCTGACCGTGAAGCCCGTAGCCGAAGCCGCCAAACTGGCCGACTGGGTGATGATTCTGCTGCCCGACGAAGTGCAGAAATCTATCTACACCGAGGCCATTGCCCCCAACCTGGAAGCGGGGAACGTGCTGCTGTTTGCCCACGGTTTTAACATTAACTTTGGCCAAATTGTGCCCCCCGCCAACGTGGACGTGGTGATGGTGGCCCCCAAAGGCCCCGGCCATATGGTGCGCCGCACCTACCAAGAGGGCCAAGGGGTACCCTGTCTGTTTGCCGTCCACCAAGACGCCACCGGACAAGCCCGTGACCGTGCCATGGCCTACGCCAAAGGCATCGGCGGCACCCGTGCTGGCATTCTGGAAACCACCTTCCGGGAAGAAACCGAAACCGACCTGTTCGGCGAACAGGTGGTGCTGTGCGGCGGCCTCAGCGAACTGATCAAGTCTGGCTTTGAAACCCTGGTGAATGCAGGCTATCAGCCCGAATTGGCCTACTTCGAGTGCCTCCACGAAGTGAAGCTAATTGTGGATCTCGTCGTGGAAGGCGGCCTCGCCGAAATGCGCCGCAGCATCTCCAACACCGCTGAATACGGTGACTACACCCGTGGCCCCCGCATCATCACCGACGAAACCCGCGCCGAAATGCGCAAGGTGCTGAAGGAAATCCAAACCGGACAATTCGCCCGCGAATTCGTCCTCGAAAACCAATCCGGCAACGCTGGCTTCACCGCCATGCGCCGCCGCGAAGCCGAACACCCCATCGAAGAAGTGGGCAAGGATCTGCGGGCCATGTTTAGCTGGCTGAAGAAGGTCTAGACCGGCCCCCTAGCCCACGCTAGATTATCCCCTATACCCCTCCGAGCCCCAATCAACCCCTGACTGGGGCTCATTTGTCCTGGAGGTGGTGCTGTGCCCCAGAACGGCGAAAGGCTTTGTCCTGTTACCCCGGCGGTGGGTGGTCGAGCGCACCTAGGGGTGGTTGCATTGGTGTTTTCGTGAAAAATGGCCCCATTCAGCAGATCATCTAGGGATTGGTGATAGCCGGAGGTGAGGAACTTCAGGGCCTTCACCACGCGCTTCGGGGTGTCGATCAGCCCCTCACGGTCGGGATCTTCGCCCAGGCCAATCAGCAGGGTACGAACGGCCTGCTGCATGTCGGCATCCGAGACCCGCGCTTTGGCCTCGGTGGGCAGGGCAGCAATGGCTTGATCGGCAGAAAGATGACGGGAGGGAAGTTGTGCGGTCAAGATGGGAGCCTGGGAACAACGCCGGAGGCTGGGCACGAGGGTGAGGGGAGAGAGGTCTGTCGGCCCCTCGCCTTATCCAGTTCTCCACCCGCTGATGGGAACCACCTGACAGGCGGCTAACTGCTGGCGCAGGTCGTCTGCCTCTAAGTGTCGGCCAATGAAGACCATCTGATTGCCCGGAACCGCGCTATTCCAGGGTTCGACATCCAGGGTGCAGCGTTTGCCGCTGAGCTGAAAGATATGCTTGTTGGGGCTTTCC
>JALQST010000133.1 GCA_023264315.1 Nodosilinea sp. BSH.14 | reverse complement strand
ATGGTACGCCCCATCGCCTACTTTTACCAAGCCCCGTCGGCTTCCCCCAGTTCGACAGCAGCGATCACCATTCAGGCCATGGGCAACCCGATTCTGTGGTGGCTGTCTACCGCTGCCGTGCTGGCCCTTGGCCTCGCTGGGTACTGTGGTTGGCGGCAAGGGGCAGAATCTCGCACCACCGGCTCCCCTGTCACCCAATCCCCTCTCTCCGCGTCCCCCATCACCGAGCCTCCTGTCACCCCATCGCCCTTCGCCCAGCCCTTCGCTGTCCCGTCGTTTCTGGTGATCAACTACCTTGCCCAGTGGCTCCCCTGGCTGCTGGTGAGCCGCTGCACCTTTCTCTATCACGCCCTGGGTATGGTGGCCTTTAGCACCTTGGCGCTGGCCTGGTTGGTGTCGGGATGGTTGGGCCATCGCCATCGCTCCCATCGCCTCTGGGCCTGGGGGCTGCTGGGCCTCATCACCGTGGGCTTTCTCTTTTGGCTGCCGCTGTTTATGGGCTGGCCCCTTGCGCCCAGTGCCCTAGCGCGGCGCTGGTGGCTGCCCACCTGGATTTAAACCCGGTGCGGGCCACATCAGCGGTGGCCCCAACCTTTGGCTAGCACACTTGGAGCTAGTAAGCTTGGGGCACAAAAAACTGTTCGTTATGGGGTGGGCGAATATAATCTTGGGGGGCTTTTTTGCGAGGCGAAAGCTTCAGTGGCGGTGGGGTTATATCCACGTAGGGAATTTTGCTGAGAATGTGACTGATGCAGTTGAGGCGGGCACGTTTTTTATCGTCGGCTTCCACCGTAAACCACGGAGCTTCGGGAATATTGGTATGGGAAAACATGGCATCTTTGGCCTGGGAATATTCCACCCAACGATCACGGGATTCTAAATCCATGGGGCTTAGTTTCCAGCGGCGGGCGGGGTCTGTCGTTCGCGACTGAAACCGCCGTTCCTGTTCTTCATCGCTCACGGAAAACCAGTATTTCAACAAAATGATGCCCGACCGCACCAACATGCGTTCAAACTCAGGGCAGGTTTGCATAAATTCGTGATACTCCGCCTCGGTACAAAAGCCCATCACGTGCTCCACACCGGCCCGGTTGTACCAACTGCGGTCAAAACAGACAATTTCCCCGGCGGCGGGCAGGTGGGCCACATAGCGCTGAAAATACCACTGGGTTTTCTCGTGATCGCTGGCGGTGCCTAGGGCCACCACCCGACAGCCCCGAGGATTGAGGGGATCGGTAATGCGTTTGATGGTGCCGCCCTTGCCCGCCGCATCGCGCCCTTCAAACAAAATGACGATGCGGGTTCCGGTATGCTTGACCCAATACTGCATTTTCACCAGTTCCACTTGCAGTTTGGCCAGTTCCTTTTCGTAGAGGGACTTGGACAGTTTAGAACTGCCCTCCGATTCAGAGGTATAGCGAAAACGGTGGCTGTCGGTGGCCGTGGGGTCATCGGCAGAACTAGACTTAGATGACGGTTTCGAATGCTTTTTTGGCGCTGATGTTAGGGTTGCTGGGGTGTCTAAGGCTAGGGCCGTCCCCCCATCGGTCGGCTGCTTTGAAAGCCCCCCATTGGGATGATGGTCAGCCATCTGATCGGGACGTTTGCGCTTCTCTTTTTTGCCCATCGTTGCCGTTGGCCCCTGTCGTTCGCCTTAGCTGTTCTAGGGGCTAGAATAGCAAGCTCTTCGGATACTACCCCGCAGTATTACGCAAACTTCACCTCCCAGTGGGCACTCCGCCACCGATCTCCCATCGCCCCAGGGACGCGCTGATCGTCTAAAAAAATCGGCCCCTTGCGAAGCCGATGTAGGTAATCTTGAATACCTATGTTGTTCTCTCAATTGGGAAGAAACCGCCTCAAAGCCTGTCGTGCCAGGGGTGGCTTCTGTGGGAGGGCTCTCATCTCCTCCAGGATCTATTGTAACAACAAGTACAGTTTTTTCTTTACACAATCTCTATTCAATGAGCCTGGTTTTGATAACTTGCGCTGATGAGCAAATGTACTCAGTGGCTCTCCATCGGCTCCCCTTGCCAATTGGGACAGGGCGTCTCCTGCTGCCAGCCATAGGGGTGCATGGCGCAAATTAAGGTTTGGCGGTGAGAGCGGCTGGTGCCATAGGCCACCCCATGGTAGTTCGCACAGTGACGGCAGGGCCGAGGCTGTGATGGGGTGGCATCCCTAAACCCAACCTGCGATCACAGAATATGCTGCTTACTCTGCCCTCGCTGCCACTGCTTGTAGGCCCGGTGATGGCAGCGGGTATTAGCTCGGCTAAAGAGATCCTCTGGCAGCGTCACAACAGCAGAATCCATTTCAATTGAGGTTAGTTCTAGCCTACCGAAGCCCATCCCCTTTCTGGTGAGAGATTCAACAGATCGAAAACTTTAGAGCTGACAATTTTTCTTTACTGCCATCTACCGGAAATCCCTGATTCGGTATGTCCTTGAAATCCGCGACTTGGAGTATCATCAGCAGAGACAGTTAATTCAATCGACATGATTTGGGTGGGCACGGTTAGCCTCAAGCCTGCGTCGCGGTTAGCTGTGGGCTAGCCGATCTAGTCGGAAAACATGAATTAAACGCTATTACATTCACTGTCAGAGCATGAAGGATTCCACCGTAGGCGACCAAAAGCAGCTATTGCTCATTGACGACGACCCTAACCTCATCTTGCTCGTCAAGGATTATCTTGAGTTCCGTGGCTACGACGTCAAAACCGCTGGCAATGGTCGTGAAGCGCTGGAGTTGCTAGAAGACAGCCTGCCAGACATGATTATTTGTGATGTAATGATGCCCGAGATGGACGGGCGCACCTTTGTTAAATACGTGCGAGACAATCCAGAGACTGAATGGATCCCTATTCTGTTTCTCTCGGCCAAGGGGCAAAGTCAGGATCGGGTGAAGGGGCTCAACACCGGGGCCGATGTTTACATGGTCAAGCCCTTCGAGCCGGAGGAACTGGTGGCCCAGGTCGAATCCTCCCTGAAGCAAGCCTCCCGACTGATTAAACAACAGGCCAAGGCCGGGGGTGGCCCCGCCATCCAGGTGCCCTTTGACGTCGAACTCACCCCCACCGAACTGCGGGTGGTGCAGTTTGTGGCCCGAGGCATGGATAACCGTGAAATCGCCGATGAAATGCAGGTGAGCCAGCGCACCATCGAAAGCCACGTCAGCAATATGCTGGGCAAAACCGGGCTGCACAACCGTACCGAACTCGCCCGCTGGGCCATCGAAAATAACAAAGCCTAGAAAACAACAAAGCCTAGGTTCCTGCCCGATCCCGAAGTTCCCGCTATATCATAGGGGCGTTGTATCGGCAGGATCACAAACCCCTATGGCCACCCAGGCACCCATCGGCATCATTGGCGGCAGCGGGCTCTACCAAATGGAGGCCCTGACAGACATCGAGGAGGTGCGGGTAGAAACCCCCTTCGGCGATCCTTCCGATGCCATTCTCCTGGGCACTCTCGATGGCACGCGGGTTGCCTTTCTGGCCCGCCACGGACGCGGCCACACGTTGATGCCGTCGGAACTGCCCTTTCGCGCCAATATCTATGCCATGAAATCCCTGGGGGTGGAATACCTGATTTCGGCTTCGGCAGTGGGTTCCCTCAAGGAAGCCGCCAAGCCCCTCGATATGGTGGTGCCCGATCAGTTCATCGACCGTACCCGTAACCGCATCTCCACCTTTTTCGGCGAGGGGCTGGTGGCCCACATTGCCTTTGGCGATCCCGTGTGCCCCCATCTGGCCAAGCTGGTGGCCGATGCCGTGGACAGCCTCGCCTTGGCCGATGTCACCCTGCACCGGGGCGGCACCTATGTTTGCATGGAAGGCCCCGCCTTTTCCACTAAAGCTGAGTCCAATCTATACCGCAGTTGGGGCGCAACGGTCATCGGCATGACCAACTTGCCCGAAGCGAAGCTGGCCCGTGAGGCGGAAATGGCCTACGCCACCCTTGCCCTCGTCACAGACTACGACTGCTGGCACCCCGACCACGACAGCGTCTCCGTGGAGATGGTGATTGGCAATTTGCAAAAGAACGCCACCAATGCCCAGCGGGTGATTCGCGAGGTGGTGAACCGCATCGCCGCCGCTCCCCCCCCTCCGAAGCCCACTCAGCCTTGAAGTACGCCATCATTACTCCCCTCAATAAAGCCCCCCAGGCCACCCTCGCCAAGCTCAGCCTGTTGCTGAAAAAGTATCGCTAATCCGAGGATTGAGGATCCCTAAACGCCAATCCCCAAGCGTCCGGCCAGACTGGGGGTGAGGGGCATCAACACCGCTAGAGCTAAAAACAGGGCCAGCAGCCCCAGGGCGGCGCGGGCGTCGTCGGGCTCGGTGATGTCGTCTAGGCAGGGGCGCTCTAGGTTGCGCTGGAGGATGAGGATAATCGCCGCCCAGTACAGCGCCAGGGGGTTAGCCAGGGTGACAAGGGCCAGCAGAATTAGCGTAATCACCGTGGTGCGGCCAGCGGTTTTGCGACCATAGACCGCTTGCACGATGCGGCCACCATCGAGCTGACCAGCGGGCATGAGGTTGAGGGCGGTAATCACCAGGCCCAGCCAGCCGAAGACGGTGAGGGGATGCACATCCACCAGGGGTTCTTGTAGGGCGGAGCCGAGCACCGCCTTGGCCAGGGTGCCCACCAGAACGGAACCCTGGAAGAAGGTGGAGGGCAACTGAAATAGACTGCCGGGGTGGGACAGCACCAGTCCGGTGATGAGCATTCCCAAGGAAACCAAGCCCGCCGCCGCTGGCCCCGCCAGGGCAATGTCGAACAAGACGCTGCGGTTAGCCAAGAGGGACTCGAACCGGGTGAGGCTACCGAAGGATCCAATTTGCCAGGTGGGCAGCAGGTAGGGCGGGCTGAGGCGTACCCCGTGGCGACGGGCCAGTACCCAGTGGCCGATCTCATGGCTGACCAACACCACCAGCAGCCCCAGCAGGAAGGGTAGGGCCGCTGTCCAGCGGGAAAATTCTTGCACCAGGTCAAACCCCTGGAGAATGGCCCCAGCCTCTAGGCCAGTAAACACCGTGGCGATGGCCAACACTCCGGCGATAGCCCACTGGGTGGGGGTGGTTTTGGCCGGATCCATCGAGGCCGGTAGCACCACCACCGTGGGCTTTTTCTCTAGGCTTTCCACCAGGAACAGGCGGTAGCGATCCCCCAGCCGTTCCGTGAGTAGGACACTCAGGCGGGCCTGGGTTTCGGCGGGGTTGCCGCGTAGGTTGCCGCGAAAAATCGCCCCTTGATCGTAGGGAATCGTTTCCGTGCGGAAGTAGGTATCGATGCCGAAAATGCCCTCAATTTGGACGAGATCTTCGGCGGGAATGACAATCTTGGCAGCATCCTCGGGCTTCACCTCAGCCTTGGCCACCGTCGGTTCATCGGTTTGGTCAGGGTCTGGACTAGGGGAGGCTTCCGCCTTGAGGGCATTAGCCGTTTGTTCAGCTATGAAGGCGGCTTGACCGAGGGTGCGGAGTCGGCGACCGAGGTAGATATAAACGCCCGTAGACACCAACAGCAGCACCAGCACCCCGGCCAGGTTGATGTACACTCCCAGGGCAAACAGACCAAAGAACAACAGCCACGGAGCCATCAAGACCACCGACTGCAACCAGGCCAAAATCCCGATAGTGCCGTAGGGCAGGGCGCGACGGTAGCCCCACACTAAAATTGCAATCGCCGCTAGCAAAATTAACCCAGTAGTCGCCATGGTGTGGTGCGGTGCCGTCCTTAATACATCTCAGTTCGGTTTTCAGTCTACCGCGATAGGCCCTACCGCGCAGGCCCACCCCGCCCTGAACCGGGGTAGACGGGATATCCTAAACACATTTAAAGCATTGTGTTGGTCTATGGTTGCTGCCCCCAGTGCGGCCTTGGTGGCCTCGGAATCCAATGCCTTTCGCATTACCTTTGCCCCCCTCAGTTTGGAGGAGGTCTATGCCCTGGCCGACGATCCGGCCAATGGGGCGGTGGTGGTGATGAGCGGCATGGTGCGAAATCAGACGGATGGCTTTCCGGTGGTAGCCCTAGAATATCAAGCCTACGAACCCATGGCCCTAGCGGTGTTTCGCCACATTGCCGACCAAATTCGCCATACCTGGCCCGATGCTACCCGCGTGGTAATTCACCATCGTACGGGCAAACTCACTGTGGGGGAAATCAGCGTTTTGGTAGCCGTGGGTTGTCCCCACCGTTCCGAAGCCTTCTCCGCCTGTCAGTTCGCCATCGATACCCTCAAGCACAACGCCCCGATTTGGAAAAAAGAGTGGTACCAAACCCCAGACGGGACCCTGGCGAGCACCTGGGTCAGCATTGGCGCTTGCGAAGTGGGAGAAGGGGATTAGTTGGCCCCTTCGTTGGCAGAAACTGGGGCTATTTCGGCGGCCACCAGCACCCGTTCTGCTTCCGCCTGCCGACGGTTGCTACGGAGGGCATCTAGGGCTTCCTTAAACACAACGGCGGCGGGGACAGCCACAATCACCCCCAGCAGACCGCCCACCCTGGCCCCCGACAAAATGGCGATGAATACCCAAAAGGGATTTAGTCCAGTGACACTACCCAACACCCGAGGCGCAAGGCCGTTTTCTACCACCTGCTGCACAATCACCGATCCCAGCAGCATGGGGATGGCGATTTTAATGTCTCGCAGGGCCACCAGCAGCGTCGTTAGCACCACGCCTACGGTGCCGCCAAAGGGAATCAGCGCCAGCAGCCCCACGGTGAGCCCAAACAGGGAACCAAAGGGCACGTTCAGCAGGCTATAGATAATTGTCAGAGCCGCACCGAGGCAACTGGCGACGATCAACTGACCCAGGAAATAGTTGCGAAAGCTGGATCGCAGGGTGGTTGAGAAAGGCCGCTGCACAGAGGCAGGCAGCAACCCCACCAGGCTCCCCCACACCTCTTCCCCGTGTTGGAGCAGATAGAAGGTCAGCACCACCGTCAGCACCACATCCAGCAGCTTGTTGGCGGTGAAAAAGGCGACGTTCAGCGTTAGGTTGAGGGCTTCTCCGGCGATGGTTTGAATCTCCCGCCGCAGCCGATCCGTGGTTTGGGTGATGAGGCCATCCAGGTTGACAGGCCAGCCCCATTCCGCAAACTTGCTATCTAGCACCATGAGCTGTACCTTGCCCGAATCAAACCATTCCGGCAAGCGCCCGATCAATTGTTGACCCTGATCAATCACAAAGGGCACCACCGTTAGCGCCAGGGCCGCAAACCCCACCAGGGCAAACGCCAGCACCAAAATGGCGGCCAGCCCTCGCTTCAGGCCCGCCCGCTCTAGGCTGGCCATGGGATAGCTGAGCAAAAAGGCCAGCAGCGACGCAATCAGCACCGTCACCGCAATGGAGCGAAAATAGCCGAAAATGATGGAAATCGCCCAGATATTCAGCACGAGCAACGGCGTGGCCAGCATCACCGCCGCCGACTGGGCTACGGGGTTAAGCTGGCTCCACCAGCGAGTGAGCCAACTCCGGGTTTCAGGGGACTGGGCAGCGGGAGAATCCGTCTGAATCATGGGGGCAACGCAGCGGGCGATCAAAGGATTGCAGACCTATCCTAAGCTTAGACTCTAGGAAAGCCAAGGGAAATCGGCTAAGGATATTGCCACCCCTAACATCATGGATCCCTACCACCATGTCTGGGAAACCGAACCTGCCCTAGGCGCGAGGTTTGTTACCCTTGAGCTAGTGTCATGGGCTACCCTGGGTTCGATTTAGGTAGTTAGGAGGACGATTATGGCGGCTACTGGCTTTAAGGATTACTACGCCGTGCTGGGGGTCGGTAGAACCGCTGGGGTGGATGAGATTAAGCAATCCTTTCGGAAACTGGCTCGCAAATATCACCCCGACGTGAATCCGGGCGACAAAAACGCCGAGGCCCGCTTCAAGGAAGTGAGCGAAGCCTACGAGGTACTTTCCGACTCCGACAAGCGCAAAAAATACGACCAATTCGGCCAATACTGGCAACAGGCGGAACGGGCCGGGGCTGGGGCGGCGGGCTACGGCACACCGGGGGACTTCGGCGGCTTCGACTTCAGCAACTACGGCAGCTTTGAGGAATTCATTAACGAGCTTTTGG
>JALQST010000132.1 GCA_023264315.1 Nodosilinea sp. BSH.14 | reverse complement strand
GAGCCCTTACCTCACCAACTAGCTAATCAGACGCGAGTTCATCTTCAGGCAGCAAGCCTTTCACCTCTCGGCACATCGGGTATTAGCCACCGTTTCCAGTGGTTGTCCCCGACCTGAAGGCAGATCCTCACGCGTTACTCACCCGTCCGCCACTAAGTCCGAAAACTTCGTTCGACTTGCATGTGTTAAGCACGCCGCCAGCGTTCATCCTGAGCCAGGATCAAACTCTCCATGTTAGTGACCAATCCCGTAAGACTAGCCTCAATTGAACTCCGTGAAATTAGAGTCCGGTGTTTGTATCCCGGATACCTCAGTATCCGTTCTGTCTTACTTGACTTCCGATAACCCTTAAGCTATCATTAGTCCAATTTCATTGACAGGAACCTTGGCTTTGTTTCTAAGCTATGTAATTGTCGAGGTTCGCTTGCAGTTCCCTCAGGAGCAGCGCGTTTAGCGCGTTTCCCTCAGGCGCTTTATCAATATAGCGAAATGAACCAGGGGTGTCAACACCTTAACCAAAGTTTTTTCTGATGCCCAAAACCCCTTGATATACAAGGGGTTTAGCCGTTTTAGGGGCGGATTAAGAGCCAAAAAGTCCAAAATTTCTTGGATTTTTTTTCTGGACGACCCCATATCTAGGGGTTAACTGGGAGGCGCAAACGGTAGGGGTAGCGTCCTAAATGCCTTGTTTATCAAGGGTTAAGGGCTGCTTAGGCTGGGTTAAACAGCCCTAGCAACAGTGCCCGAGTTCATGAGCTATCGCTAGGGAGAAAGACTGGGACTAGATGTGGCGCCCTTGTTTTCCCTATTCCTCTGATTTGGGAGCCGATGGCCAAGGGATGCGGCTGTCCTCCGCTAGGAGGCGAGCGATTTCGCGGGCACCGTAGCGGTTGATGTGGCTGGGGTCGGCGAAGAAGTGGGACTGCCAGCGCCACAGTTCTAGCCAATCGACAACGGTCAGGGTGCCTTGATCGGCATAGGTTTGCAAAAAGCGCTGGAATTGACGTTCGTAGCCTAGGCGAACGGAATCGAGGTAGTCATTGCTGAGGGGTAGGTTGACGAAGACGAGGGGAATTTGGCGATCTCGAAAAAACTGGATCATCGCTTCTAGGGACATCCTTTGTACGCCGTCTAGGCGAAAGGCGCGGTAGGTGTCATCGTATTGGCCGAGCACCCGTGGGAAGGATCGGTAGTAGATGGCTGGGTTGAACTGGTCATTCACGGGTAAAAAGCCCTGGCTGTTGATGGCGGTGGCGGGGACAGAATCACCTGGGATCTCAAAGGCCGGAATGGGGTTAATGGCGCTTAATTGGGATCCATTGCGAGCGGCAGCATAGCCCGGAGAATCTAGGATGGTGGCAAAGGTGCGGTCAAAGCGGCCACTGTTAAAGCCTCGAGATCCCTCCGCCCAAATCACGAGGCGGGGATGCATATCCTCGGCCAAAAGTTGCCGGATGACAAAACTCATGACCTGAGCTGTCGATCCATTCACGCTCAGGTTGTAGACTCGCACGTGAGGGCGTCCTTGGACAGCCAGGGCCTGTTGTAAAACTTGGGGATCCACTCCCTGCAAGGCCCGCGAACTACCGATGATCAAGACATCCGGAACCCCCAGGGTAGCGACATAGGAGTGATAGAGACTGAGTTGCTCATCTAAAACTCCGCTCCCTAGGGGCGGAAACACTCGCGGCATCCTGGCCTGCTGGGCTTGTTCCTGGGCTACCGCAAGGTTGTTGAGATAGTCCTGCGCCCGTCGTTGACTCAAGGCATCGCGATGATCCTCCTTAGGTATTCCTTTGAGCCATAGGGCCGCCTGCCCCCAAGCCGAGGAGACCCGCTGCCAATCCTCGGTGGCGGCGGCTGTGGTGGCCATTTGGGCAGATCGGTTTGCTTCACGAACGGCTAAGTACCACCGCTCATCTGCCGATGGCGTCACCTCTGGCGGAGCTGCTGCTGCCGCTGCCATCGAGTCGCGACGTTCGGCACCGCTACCGCTTGCAGAAATCCCTGCATCCCCACCACAGCCCGTCAAGAGCAGTCCCACGACTCCCATGACCCAAAATCGACGATGGAGAGCCGTAGGGATGAGCGTGGAAAAAACACAGGCAGAATCCGCAGGATAATCAGCACTGTTGGACTGGCACAACCAGCCTACCACCCTATCCTTGAGCGGCGGAAAGACAAATGGGTCGGGGAACATCAGGCCGATCCCTCCATGCACACCTGCCCTGATCTTAGCGGTAGGTTTCAAAATTCCTAGACGCGATGTCAGTAATCTTTAGGAATAAGTAAGTTGCTAGTCATCTAAAATACACTGACCAGATCTCCATTAAAGCCTTTCAACAAGGGCTTCAGAGAAAGTCACTATGCAATTTAGGTGCACATTAGCCTAGCAAGGCACAAGTCAATATAAAACGCTCCAGAGGATTCCCCCGTCTGCGGTGATGCACCCGGGCTTGGCCAAGGTCACAGCGACCTTCTGAGCCAATCAGTTCATCACGCCAATCGATCTTGTCCCCCTTGGACTCACCCTACCTCAAGGCATACTCAAACCCTTGATCGAGTTGCCACACCCCAACAGGCTAAGCGGTATTTCAGGACTCATCCACCAACTGCTGGGCCAGGGCTTGGTGACGGTGCAACAGAGCGGTACCATCCAGGGTTAGCAGGCCATCAGGGCTGAGGACGGTCTTACCGTGGATGACGCTGTAGTCTACCCGGTCGATGGGGCAGAAAATCAGTGCTGCCACCGGATCGTAGGCGGTGCCGGAGAGGGTGAGGCGATCTAGATTAACGGCCACAAAATCAGCGGCCATGCCGGGGGCAAGGGCACCAATGTCGTCTCGACCGAGCACCCGTGCGCCGCCGAGGGTGGCGAGTTCCAGGGCTTCGCGAGCGGTGAGGGCGCTGGCGTCTTCCTCCCGGACTCGTGCCATCAGGAAAGCTAACCGGGCTTCCCCCAGTAGGTGACTGCCATCGTTGGAGGCCGAGCCATCTACCCCCAACCCCACGGGTACCTTGTGGTTCAGCATTGTGCGGATGGGGGCCATGCCGCTGGCCAGTCGCATGTTGCTACAAGGGCAGTGGGCCACGCCTGTCCCGGTTTGGCCAAAGCTGTGGATGGCGCGGTCGTCTAGCTTCACACAGTGGGCGTGCCACACATCTTCCCCCAGCCAGCCCACGGAGGCCGCGTAGTCCCCCGGTGTGAGGCCGAAGGTTTGGAGACTGTAGTCCACATCGCTGTTGTTTTCCGCCAAGTGGGTATGCAGCCGCACTCCAGGGTAGGAGCGGGCCAGGGCAGCGGATTCCTTCATCAAATCTTGGGACACGCTGAAGGGGGAGCAGGGGGCTAAGGTGATACGTACCATGGCGTAGCGCTGGTGGTCGTGATACTGCTCAATCAACCGCTGGGAGTCTTTGAGGATGGCGGCTTCCTCCTCCACAATGGCATCCGGCGGCAGTCCGCCCTTGCTTTCGCCCACGCTCATGCTGCCCCGGCTGGCGTGGAACCGCAGGCCAATCTCCTGCACCGCTTCGATTTCGTCATCCAAGCGGCTCCCGTTGGGGAACAGGTAGAGGTGATCGCTGGCGGTGGTGCAGCCGGAATAGATCAACTCCGCCGCCGCCACCTGGGCACTAAGGCGAATCGCCTCCGGGGTCAGCCGTTGCCAGAGGGGATAGAGGGAACTGAGCCAATCGAACAGGGCGGAATTTTGGGCACCGGGCACCACCCGCGTTAGGGTTTGAAAAAAATGGTGGTGGGTGTTCACCAATCCGGGCAGCAGCAGGTGATTCTCCAGATCCATCACCCGATCCGCCGTTGGGGGCAGGGTGTCCGTTGGCCCCACCTGCTCGATGACGTGATCCCGGATGAACAGCCCGCCGCCGCGAATCTCCCGCCGCTGGTCGTCCATGGTGATCAGCGTGTGGCAATGTTTGACCAACAGCGTAGACATGGCAGAAAGCTCCCGAGAGATGGCTTCGATGACCTGAGCGGCAGTGTTTTCAGAGATGGGCGACGGGGGCAGAGCCTGCCTGCCCCAACGGGATAGCCCGAGGGGAACAGGCCCAGGCAACCTAGGCCAATTGGAAGGTGGCCCCAAGGCCCACGCCAATTTCGTGAACCGAGAGCTTCCCGTCGTGGTCAGAATCGAGGGCATCAAAGACGGCATCGGTGCCCAGCCATTCCTCACGGGTGATGAAGCCATCACCATCCAGATCGTAGGCTTTGAAGAGATCATCGCGGGCGTGGGTAATCATGATCTCGCCCTGGGTGAGCTGAGCCAACCGGATGGAGAGGAAATCTTCGAGGGTTTCTAGGGCTTTGCTGAACCCCTTAATGCCCTCGTCCAGCTTCTCTGTGGCCATGCGGTCGGCCTTGTGCATGGCGCGGAAGGCGGCTTCGTCCATGGGAATAGTCTCGATGTCCATCGTCGCGGCCATGGCAGGATCCAGCTTGCGGGGGAGATCGGCGTCGGTGCTGTCCAACTGGGTCAACAACTGGGGCGAAATGGTCAGCAGATCGCAGCCCGCCAATTCCGTAATCTCACCAATGTTTCGGAAGCTAGCCCCCATCACCTCGGTTTGATAGCCAAATTTTTTGTAGTAGTTGTAGATCTGCGTCACCGACACCACGCCGGGATCCTCGTGGGGAGGATAGGACTCCCGTCCGGTTTCCTTCTTATACCAGTCCAAAATGCGGCCCACGAAGGGAGAAATCAGCGTCACCCCAGCTTCGGCACAGGCGATGGCCTGATGTACCCCAAACAACAGGGTGAGGTTGCAGTGAATGCCTTCCTTTTCCAGAATCTCGGCGGCCTTAATCCCCTCCCAGGTGGAGGCAATTTTGATCAGCACCCGATCCGGGCTAATCCCCAACTTGGCGTACTGGTCGATAATGTTGCGGGCGGTGGCAATGGTGGCCTCGGTATCGTAGGACAGGCGAGCATCCACTTCGGTGGAGACCCGACCCGGGATGATATCCAAAATCCGCTGACCAAAGGAAACGGCCAAACGGTTGAAGGCGAGGTTGGCAATTTCCTTATCCGACGCCCCAGACCCGGCATCGGCCTTGGCCTTCAGCAGGGTTTCATCCACAATTTGATGATACTGGGGCATCTGCGCCGCCGCTGTAATCAACGACGGGTTAGTGGTGGCATCGCGGGGAGTAAACTTTTCGATGGCTTGGATATCTCCGGTATCGGCCACGACAATGGTGAATTGCCGAAGCTGCTCTAAGAGGCTGACCATAGGGTTCTCCTGGAATGGTTAGACGGCTAGACCGTGGTTGCCCCCATTGTAATCAGAGGGGCGATGCCGAGGGACGGCAAAATTCCTTTGAAATCCTGGCTACCTAACAATCCCCTCCCCTGCGATTCCCCTGCGATCTAGGCTCCGACGGGAAGAGGCTTCGGAAACGGCCCAACGTCACCCCCCCGATCCACGGGAGAGATGACGCCTGCCTGGTTGACGTGGCAGTAAAGAGGCAGGGGCAGGCGTTGGTAGGGCGGGGGTTAGACGTCGTCCTCTAGGAGGTCGTCGTCGTCCATCTCGCCATCGGGGTCTTCGATGGCGGTGGGGGCACCGTTGATGGCCAGTTTTTCCCGCACCTGGGCTTCTACCTTGGCGGCAAAGGCGCTGTCCTCCAACAGTCGGGTGATGGTGTTGTCGCGTCCTTGGCCGATGTTGTCGCCGTCGTAGCTATACCAGGCCCCCTTGCGGGTGATCACGCCGGTTTGTTCCGCCAGATCCACCAAGCAGCCCAGGGTCGAAATGCCCTGACCAAAGAGAATGTCGAATTCGGCAATACGGAAGGGGGGAGCCACTTTGTTTTTGGCCACCTTCACCTTGGCCCGAATCCCATATTCCTCGGTGCCTTTTTTCAGGGTTTGAATGCGGCGAATATCGAGCCGCACGGAGGCATAGAACTTGAGGGCGTTCCCCCCGGTAGTGGTTTCGGGGTTGCCGTAGGAAATGCCGATTTTCTGCCGCAGTTGGTTAAGGAAAATCACCGTGCATTGGGATTTGCCGATGCTGCCGGTAATTTTCCGCAGCGCTTGGCTCATCAGGCGGGCTTGCAAACCCACGTGGGCATCGCCCATTTCCCCTTCAATTTCCGCCCGGGGCACCAACGCCGCCACCGAGTCCACCACCACCACATCGATGGCCGACGACCGCACCAGTTGATCAACCACTTCGAGGCCCATTTCTCCGGTATCCGGCTGGGAGACGAGCAGTTCGTCAATGTTCACCCCCAACGCCTTGGCATAGAACGGATCGAGGGCGTGTTCCGCATCCACAAAGGCCGCCACCCCACCAGATTTCTGTACCTCGGCGATGGCATGGAGGGCGACGGTAGTTTTCCCGGAACTCTCTGGGCCATAGATTTCAATCACGCGGCCTTTGGGCAAACCACCCCCGAGGGCCAAATCCAGGGTGAGCGCCCCGGTAGGGATGGTTTCGATCTGCATCCGGCTGGCTTCGCCCAGACGCATAATCGCCCCTTTGCCATAGTTGCGCTCAATTTGGTTGAGCACCAGGGTGAGGGCTTTTTGTTTTTCGGAAACGTCGCTGTTTTTAGGTGCCATAGCTGCCTAAGGGAGTAACGGGTAGCAGGGTGCGGGGCCGAGGCTGGAACCAACCCCAGTAACTTATGCAGTGTAGTTTCTCTGGCCTAAAAGCTCCACATCTGAGCCGCATCCAGGCCAAATCTAGGCCAAACAGCGGTGGTCTTCCAGGGCCAACATCACCGAGAGTTCAAGGCCCGAAACCCTAAGTATCAGCGGCAAGACAGGAGATTGCACCAGAGAGCATTGCATCCAACAAAGCCATCATAGTACAATTGCACTAAATTACCAACCTTGCTCCACCATCCCGGGCTGCCGTCGTTCTCGCACAGGCTCTTCGCCCCTCGGTGGACTCTCAGCCCGGTTTGCTCTCCCCATCCTACCCTCAGTAGATCACAAAGAATCGAGCTAGGGGCTAAATCTGTAGAAAAGGGGTAGGGTCAGACTAGAAGAATTGGATGAAAAGCCATGACCACCTACCCCCCTTCAGTATCCCTTACCCCAGCGTTGACGGACGAGGCGACCTTGAGTGCGGCCCTGGAGTGCTTGAAAACGCACCTACCAGTGCCGATGCAAGGGGCGTGGCAGTCGGAGACCCTCTACGAAGTGTTGCTGTGGGCGGCGAGTCATCATGACAGCGTTGAGCATGCCGCCCAACAGCTCACTGGGGTGCCCACGGGCAATGATCTCCGCTACCACCTGGATAAATTTGAGGAGATGACGATGGTCGAGGCGCAGGTCAATGCGGCCCTGCAAAGCCGCCTGCCGTCGGGCATCGTCAATCACCGCCATCGCTTAGCCATTGACCTGCATCTATTGCCCTATTATGGTCAGCCCAGTGAGGCGGAAGCGCCGCATATCTATCGGTCTCAGGCCAAAGCGGGCACCACCTCTTTTTGGGCCTACGCCACGGTGTACGTGATTCGTGCCCATCGACGGGTGATCCTGGCTATCCATGCCGTCCGGCGAGGCGAGACGATGGTAGCGATTATCACTCGCCTACTCGATGCGATGGACACCTTAGCCGTGAAGGTGGAACGCCGCTATCTTGACCGGGGCTTCTACAGCGTGCCCGTCATTCGCGGGTTGATGGCGTTGAAAATCCCGTTCATCATACCCGCCATCCGTCGGGGCAAAACCGGCGGCACCCGTGCCCTTGGCCGAGGACAACGCAGTTATCACACCGACTACACCCGCCGCCGCACCGTCCATGGTGCCGTCACCTGCCCCATGGTGGTGGTCTGCCGCTACCGCAACAGCGCTCAAGGGAAGCATGGCATTCAATACCTGCTCTACGTCGTCTATCGGGCCAAGGTGGCGGAGTCGCAGGTGCATCGTCACTATCGCGACCGCTTCGGCATTGAGCCCAGTTATCGCCTCAAACATCAGGCCCGCATCCGCTCGACCACCCAGAATCCCGTGCTGCGCCTGCTCTTCGTCGCCCTAGCCTTTATCTTAGTGAACCTCTGGGTGTCCCTCCTGTGGCAGGCCGTCAGTGTGACCCGACGAGGCGGCAGACGGGTCTTTCAAGAACGTTTCCCCCTCCAAACCATG
>JALQST010000131.1 GCA_023264315.1 Nodosilinea sp. BSH.14 | reverse complement strand
GATTCAAAAAGAGGACTATCGGCTGGACTGGAACCAGTCGGCCCTCACTGTGCACAACCGGGTACGGGGTTTTTATCCCAATACCGAAACCAGTCTGCGCAATCAGCCCCTCAAAGTGCTGGCCACCGCGCCCCTGGGGGAGGCCTACTGGCCGCAGTTGCCCACCAACTTGGCCCAGCTTCGACCCACCGTCGAAGCCTTGGTGGCCACCCTGGAACCGGCCCTGCCCGGGCAGATCGTGGGGCTGCTGAAGGGCCATGGCCCCTTGGTGCAAACGGGGGATGGCCTACTGCTATTGCGGGAGGTCAAGCCAAGCGGCAAAAAGGCCCAAGGGGGGCAGGATTTCATCAACGGTAGCCGGATCACGGTGGGGGAACGGTTAGGTTAATTCGGCTGGCGACGGCCCTCCCCAGGTCATCGCTTGCCCTATCGTTGCACCGCAGAGAACTCAATCCTTGACCGCCATGGCTAGGGCGATGGCCTTGGTAAGCTGGGAAAGCATCTCTTGCCGTTGTGTCGCTGCTTTTTCCCACCATGCAAACGGAATTGCCCAGCCAGGTTGCCATCCCCGATGGGGTGCCGGAGGACATCCGCCGCCGCCGGGAAGTCGTATTTTTGGTGTTGTCCGGGCTGTTTCTCGGCACCTTGGGAATGCTCAATATCCTGGGCATCAGCCGATTCGTCACCCTTGCAACCTGGGGCAACGTGGCCGTTACGGTGGCGGTGGGGGTCTTGCCCTACCCCCTCACCTTTCTCTGTACTGACCTCATTTCCGAACTCTACGGCAAAGAACGGGCCAACCAGGTGGTGTGGGTGGGGCTGCTGCTCAATCTTTGGGTGCTGTTCATTGTCTGGCTAGGGGGTGTCCTACCGGGCTTTGAGGCCACCGATCCCGCCACCGGAGAACTGATCCGCGATGCCGCTGGCAGGCTACCCGTATTTTTCGAGATTCGCAATCTCACCTTTGGGGCCGTCACCGCCTCCATGGTGGCCTACCTCACCGCCCAGTTTGTGGACGTGTACCTCTTTCACTTTTGGAAAGATCTCACTAACGGCAAACATCTGTGGCTCCGCAACAATGGCTCCACCCTGCTCAGCCAACTGGTGGATACAGTGTCGGTGGTGATGATTACCCACTTCCTCGCCGGAGCCCTGCCCATCGACGACGGCCAAGCCCTGTGGCCCCAACTGATTCGCTTCATCGGCTATGGCTACCTCTTCAAATTAGTCGCGGCGTTGTTGGATACCGGGCCGTTTTACCTGTGTGTCTTTTGGCTGAGCCACTACCTACACTTCGAATCTCCCACCACTCGCCCCAAGCCATAGCCCTAGGGGAAAGGGCCAGCACATTCCCCAGACAAAAAGTAAGCGATGCAGGCTTTTCACACTACACCGCTTACCTGGTATACCCCCAGGGGAATTCGAATCCCCGTCGCCTCCGTGAAAGGGAGGTGTCCTAGGCCTCTAGACGATGGGGGCCTGTGTTTTTCGACAGTTCTCAGTATAGGGAAGGAAAATACACTTGTCAAATATCTCCTGGGGGGAAAAAAACAAAAATTTCCCCGGGGGATCGATACCCAGGGGATCAACGCTCAGGATCCCCGACTGGGTTCTAGATTAGAGATCGTGGGATCGACCGGAGGGCGGTGAGGGGCGAGATGCTGAGGGCATCCCCCCGTCTGCCTAGGAGGGCACATTGCGCAGGCGAATGAGTTGACGCCGCATCAGGGGAGGGGCGCTTACCTCATCAATGGCGGACACCTTCACCTGGGATTCTAGGGCCTCGACGAACTCATCGCTGCCATAGGCAAAGGCATCGAGCAGCAATTCCAGTAGGCGATCTCGGTTGTCCATCACCTGGGCCTCTTCGATCAAGCGAAACTTGAGGGTCACTTCACATTCATAAACGCCAACCTGGGCCGCAGGTCGTGCCCTCGCCGCCGAAAAACGTCCCCACGGAGGGCCACCCATTACCCTGGCTAGCGATGGCACGTTTTTTTAGAGTGGTGGGGAATTCAAAGTTCAAAATTCATTGCTTCAATGCCAAACATACTGGTCATCCATGTTGCAATTGCCGGAGACAAGTGTGCGTCTACCCAGGTTGTCATGCGACTAAAATTTCTCCTGCACTTAGCCATGCTGCAAACAAGTCGAGTACATCGTTAAGTTCAGCAGAAAGATAACGCCAGATTAAGCCACATCTGCAGCAGGTGAGTTACACCAGCCTCAATCATTTGCCACGAAGCCCGATACAGTTTCGCCAGGGATCTTGCACTTGGCACATACGTCGCCCATTTTCGATATTTATAGGGCCTCGGTAGAGAGTTGCGCCGCAGGCTACCAAGTGCCTGAGTCGAGAGTCAAGGTCTTCGACTTCCCAGTAAACAACGCTCCCAGCCGCGCCTGAGCCAACTTTCTCGTCGGCGTTGACTAACTCGATGCATACTTGGCCAACCTGCAAGTACTCGAAGTCATCCTCTTCGATTCGAGCGACCTTCGCCTCCGGGAACGCCCTACGGTACCAAGCGAGCGCAGCGGCTGTATCCGGCACATGAACCATGACAGCACAAACGATGGCGACGGGGTGTTTCATGCGGGAGGGGGGCTGAACCATTGAAAGCTAACTCTTTACTCTGGTTGACTGACAAAACTTACGAGAACCGATATCCGCCAAAGGGGTAGGAGACCTGCCTCCTATATTATCAAGATCTTGTAGGGGCGCGGTTTCCGCGTCCGATGGGGGTCTTAGGTGGCAAGCTTGACTCTAAACACCCGATGCCCTGGATGCCCTGTAACTTAGGATTTTCTTATAGATAGTACAAACTTACCCATGGATGTATCGACTCCTCCGCCCAAACGACGGATTGACCAAGGGCGTGCCCTTCGGCGGAAACACGGCTTGTAGCCTACCGATCAGACGGAATGCCGCCTAGAATGCAGACTTCTCAAATGCCACAATCTCTCTACGGTTGCACCGCACTGCGCCCGACTCCCGACTCCCGACTCCCTAATTCCCATGACCAACCTCCATCTCATCGACCATCCCCTAATTCAGCACAAACTCACCCTGATGCGACGGGCGGAAACCAGTACGGCCAAGTTTCGTGCCCTGCTGAAGGAAATTAGTCTGCTGATGGCCTACGAGGTGACGCGGGATTTGCCGCTGAAGTTGGAGACTATCGAAACGCCCCTAGCGACGATGCAGGCTCCGGTGTTAGCCCCAGAGAAAAAGCTGGTGGTTGTGTCGATTATGCGGGCGGGTCAGGGCATTTTGGACGGCATTTTGGAACTCATTCCCTCGGCGCGGGTGGGCCACATTGGGCTGTATCGCGACCCCCAAACCCTGCGGGTGATTGAGTATTTCTACAAAGTACCGGAAAATTTGGCCGACCGGGATGTACTGGTGGTAGACCCGATGATTGCTACGGGGAATACGGCGGTGGCGGCGCTATATCCCCTCAAACAGGCCCAGACTCGGTCGCTACGGTTCCTCTGTTTGCTGGCCGCGCCGGAGGGCATCGCCCACTTCCATCGGGAGCATCCCGATGTGCCCCTCTACACCGCCGCCATCGATGAAAAGCTGGATGAACGGGGCTACATCCTGCCGGGACTGGGGGATGCAGGGGATCGGCTGTTTGGCACCAAGTAGTTGTCATCCCACAAATGCTGGAACTTAGCCGCGCCATCATTGGCTAGGCATTCTGACGGCCATCAAAACCGCCAAGATTGCGGTTTGCCTTCGGGTTGTGGTCGGCTATCTATTCCTAGGCAACGGGATTTCTATCTTGGGAAAGCGGGCCGTTCGATCAAGGGCTACCCGTCCCTGTGTAGGATGGTAGGCAGACTCTAGCTGATTTTATACCGTGGTGAAGCCGCCGAAATGAGGTTCCCACCGTAAAAATTAGCCTAGAAACGAATGTTTTCGCCTATTTTGACGCGACTTAAGGGGTTTGAGTATGACGGCGGTTAGCACCCAATCGGTTCCGGCGTTTTGTGAGGGAATCAAGCATTTTGGCGACCTCCCTCCCGATTTTGCGGCCCATGGCCAAGGGGCCGTCATTGCCCCTGGGCAAACCGCCATTGCTAACCCCAGCGACCCCGCTGCCGTCTACCAAACCCTGCTGGCCGCCGATGCCCTGCGCTATCTCACGCTGCAAATGACCGCCAGCAAGGAATCGGGCCATCCGGGCGGGTTTGCCAGCATTGCCGAAGCCATTGCCGCCCTGGTGATGCTGGGCCATAAGAACATCGTGACGGAAGTGGGCCACCACGCTCCCGGCTTCTACAGCAACGTGTTTTTGGATGGCTCCCTAGAGGCGATGGGGATTAATACCGTCCAAGACCTGTGCGACCGCTTCCGGGAAACCCACGGACTACTGGGCCACCTGTCGGGCCAAATTCCCGGCCTCCTCGCTCCCGCTGGCCCCTTGGGTCAAGGGCAACACTTTGCCATGGCTGGGGCCAAGCTGCATCCCGGCGTGCTGTTCCCCGTCACCATTGGCGATGGCGGTTTGGGCGAACCCTACATCATGAGTAGCATTGCCCACTTCAACACCGCCTACCCCAGCGCTACCAACTTCCTGCCCATCCTGGTGTGGAACGGCTACAGCCAGGAGCACCACAGCATGGTCTCCACCAAGAGCAACCAGGCCATGATCGACTACTGGCGCGGCAACGGCTTCCAGGAGGTGATCCTGGTGGATGCCAAGGACTTTGAAGACGCCAATCAGCCTGGGGATTATGTCGATAGCACCGCTTTTAGCTTTGCCCAACGGATGGCCTTCACCCAGGCCGTCCTCGAAGCCACGGACAAAGCCGCCAAACTCGCCCTCGGCGGCACGTTGACGGTGCTGATTGTGAAGCAACTCAAGGGCGCAGGGGTTCACAAGCGCGGTGCCCAATCCCACAACCTCTATCCGGGTGATTCCCTCACGCGGGACTACATCGTCAGCGCTCTCACGACCCGTGCTCTGCACCCCGATGCCTGGAACCTGGTGCGCACCAACTACGAACGGGCGGCGGGTGGCCCTGGGGCCAAGGTGGCCGTCACCGAGAAGGAACTGCCCCTGGCGGATTTGGGCACCCTGCCCCTAAACGAGTTCCCCGTGGGCGATAAGCAGGTCGCTACCACCGCCATGGGTGCTCTGGTGGGCTACGTGGGTCAGCAAGATCCTAATTTTGTGGTGACGAACGCCGACGGCAACGCCGCCTCCGGCATCAACAACATCAACCAAGCCCTGAAGATTATCCACCCCACCACCGACGCCACCTACTTCCAGCAGCCCCAGGGCCAGGTGTATGAACCCCTCAGCGAAGATGCCTGTGCGGGTCTCGCCGCTGCCCAAGCCCTGTTTGGTGGTCGCACCCTCTGGTGTTCCTACGAATCCTTCGCCATCAACGGCCTGCCCATCTGGCAAACCGTCACCCAGGCGATGGCCGAACTGCGCCGCGCCACCCCCTCCACCATCACCCTGTTTACGGCGGGGGCGTTGGAGCAGGGCCGCAACGGCTGGACGCACCAGCGCCCGGAAGTCGAAAACTACTTTGCCGGGATGATGCGCAACGGCAACGTGTTCCCCCTCTTCCCCACCGACGCCAACGGCATCCAGGTCTGCTACGACTGGGCGCTGGGCACCGTCAACAAGGGCGTGACCATCACCGCCAGCAAGTCGCCCCTGTCCATCCGCACCACCTTCGAGCAAACCCGCCAAGCTCTGGCCGAGGGGGCGGTGGAGCTAGCCTCTACCCCTGGGGACAAAACCGTCGTGTTTGCGGTGATTGGCGACATGACCCTGATTCCGGTCTTCGAGGCCGCTGAGCAACTGGCCAGTGCGGGCATCGGTAGCCGGGTTGTCTCCGTAGTTAGCCCCCGCCAACTCTACCGTCCCACCGATGTCGCCTGGGATATGTGCTCGGAACCCGACAGCAACTTCCTGGATGATGCCGGGTTTGAGCGGCTGTTTGGCGGCGATGTGGTGATTGGCGTGACGGGTGGCTCCAGCGCCATGCTAGAACCCGTGATGCTCCGCAGCACTGCCCCCTGCGATACCTTTGCCTGGAAGCGCGGCGAAACCACCGCTACCGCAGGGCAAATCATGGCCCTCAACGGCATTACCGCCGAAAACTTCGTGAATCGGGCCAAGGCACTGCTGGGGTAAATCGCCAACCTATCGCTGTCCTCGATGTGTCGAGGACAGCGATAGGGCTATGGGCTCCGTTCGGGCAATGCAGGTCTTGGCATCGAATTGGACATTACAGCCCTAAATCGGCCTTGGCCTGGGCCGCTGCGGTGATCACCAGGTCGTCCGAGAGGTCTTCCCAGGCGGTTTGGCCTACCTGGGCATAGAAGGTACTGTCGTAGGGTCGCGTACGCACAACCACGGGCATCGGCACCGCATGGCCGAGAATCAGCGCCTGTTGTTTAGAATCCAGCTTGGCTAGGACGGAACGCAGATTTTGGCCCCCGGAAACCCCAGTAAAAATGGCGTCGATGTCCTTTTCATCGTTGAGCAGGGCGGTAATGCGGGTACCAATTTGGGACATCACTTCGTTATCAATACCAGAGGGCCGTTGATCCACCACTAGCAGGGTGACAAAGTACTTACGCATCTCTCTCGCAATGGTGCCAAAAATGGTCTGCTTGGCCGTCGCCGGATCGAGGAATCGGTGGGCTTCTTCGATGGTAATCATCAGTTGGCGGGGGCGATCAGCGGGGCTTTTGGACTGTAAAAAACGGTCGGCCTTATGCACATAGCTGGCATGGATACGGCGGGCAATCACATTGGTGGCCAACATATAGGCCAGCATGGTGGATTGAGATCCAAACTCCACAATCACATGCTGACCTTCATCGAGCGCCGCGAGAATCTTACTGACATAATTGGTCGTGCTGGTATTGCGAAGATATTTCAAATCGGCCAGCCGAGTCAGTTTCCGTTGTAGGGCCATAATGGAAGATTTGCTGCCCATTTTGGTTTCGCAAAATTCCTGGATTTCCTCGTTGGTCATGGTGAGTAGGCGATTGATCCAAGTCTTGCTAAATTCATTGCGTAGGATAATCGCGTTTTCCAAGCTGGCCTCAGAAAGATTTAGTTCCCCCCGCACCAACGCCAGATCTTCGACGTCAATTTGGTCAAAACCAATAAACAATTCCTGGGCATCATTCACCCCTCGCCGCTGGGTCGATTCGGGATCTAGCGTAAAGATTTGAACTTGGCCAGGAAACAGTTGTCGTAACCCCTTCACGGTACTAAAAACCTTACCTTCACTGACGGCCTCCCAACCGTATTCCGAGTGCATATCAAAAATCAGATTCACCGCCGCCCGCCGCTGAACGGTGCCCGCCAACAGCAACCGCGTTAAAAAAGACTTGCCTGTGCCAGACTTGCCAAAAATGCCGTTACTGCGCTCCACAAAGCGATCTAAATCTAGGCAAACGGGTACTTCCATATCAATCGGCTGCCCGATGGCAAAATTGCGCCGATGGGGATCCTCTTCCCATCCAAAAATAATCCGAAAATCCCGCTCGCTGGCCTCATACACCTGGCTAAAGTGAGCCGGAATGGTTTTCACCGGCAGCAGTTCTACCGCTGCATTGCTTTGGGCCACCAGCCCCGCATAGGTTCCCCCGCTGTCCTTAGCCGCGTTTTTGCGCCCCCGATGCCCGTGTTCTGGTGCCTGCTCTCCGGTTCTCTCCGTAAACATCAGCATAGGGATCAGGGTCAGGGTTCCGTAGGTTCCGGTACCCGCCAACACCTCCTGCAAAAAAAAGTTATCTGGCTCTGGGGGATGGGCCAAGATCCGCTGACTGCCGGTGCCTAGGGCCACATCGGTTAACATGCAAAAAAACTGAGACCGCCGCCCGCGCACCACCAAAAACTTCCCAACCCGCATATCTTCCACGGAAATATCGGGATGCAAGCGAATCTCAAGCCCTTGACTCAGGGATCCTTGAATGACCGAACCGAGGGGGTGGGGCATTGTCATGATGAATCCTGTTTAGTACAAGAATACCCTAGCTTACAAAGCTTGACGAGTTTATCCCACTAAATCAGTAAAAGAACTGAATTAGGCTGTTTGTCCTATGGGTTTAATTCGATAGAATAAAAAACTAATCCTTGCTCACCTCTTCACCGGTCATTTT
>JALQST010000130.1 GCA_023264315.1 Nodosilinea sp. BSH.14 | reverse complement strand
CTGGCCCCACGGGTCCCTGCGGCCCCTGCTCGGAAATTTACTACGACTTTCATCCTGAGCTAGGGGACGACCATATTGATCTTGAAGACGACAGCCGCTTCATCGAGTTCTACAACCTGGTGTTTATGCAGTACAACCGGGATGCCGAGGGCAACCTGACGCCGCTGCAAAACCAAAACATCGACACCGGGCTGGGCCTAGAGCGGATGGCGCAGATCCTCCAGCAGGTGCCCAACAACTACGAAACTGACCTGATCCTGCCCATCATCGAAGCGGCGGCGAAGTTAGCGAAGCTGGACTACACCCAGGCCGACGACAAAACCAAGGTGTCCCTCAAGGTGATTGGCGACCACGTCCGGGCCGTCGTTCACATGATTGCCGACGGGATTACGGCTTCCAACGTGGGTCGGGGCTACATTCTGCGACGGCTCATTCGGCGGGTGGTGCGCCACGGACGGCTGATCGGCATTGAGGGCGCGTTCATCAGCACCGTGGCCGAAAGCGCGATTCAGCTTGCCGAAGAACCCTTCCCCAACACCCGCGAACGGGAAGTGACCATCAAAGCCGAACTGAACCGGGAAGAGGCCCGCTTCCTAGAAACCCTGGAACGGGGCGAAAAACTGCTGGCGGAAATCCTCAAGCGCGAGGCCGCTTCCAAGGCCAAGCCAATTTCTGGCTTAGATGCCTTCGTGCTCTACGACACCTACGGCTTCCCCCTGGAACTGACTCAGGAAATTGCCGAAGAACAGGGCCTCACCGTCGATGCTGCCGGGTTTGAAACGGCCATGGAGGAGCAGCGCCAGCGCTCCAAGGATGCCCACGAAACCATTGATTTGACCGTGCAGGGCAGCCTGGATGCCCTGGCGGAACATATCCATTCCACCACCTTTTTGGGCTACACCGAGGTCAGCAGCACCAGCCAAGTCGAGGCAATTTTGGTGCAGGGCAGTGCAGTAGACCAGGCCGAAGCGGGTCAAGACGTGCAGATTGTTCTCGACCAAACCCCCTTCTATGCGGAATCCGGCGGACAAATTGGCGACCGGGGCTACCTCTCTGGCGAGTCCGTGGTCGTCCGCGTTGTGGACGTGAAAAAGGACAGCGATTTCTTTGTCCACGTGGGCCGAGTAGAGCGGGGCACCCTGCAAACCGGGGATGCCGTCACCGCCCAGATTGACCGCGCCTGCCGCCGCCGTGCCCAGGCCAACCACACCGCCACCCACCTACTGCAAGCGGCCCTGAAAAAGCTGGTGGATTCCGACATTTCCCAGGCCGGTTCCCTGGTGGCCTTTGATCGCTTGCGGTTTGACTTCAACTGCCCCCGCGCCCTCACCGCCGACGAAATTCAGCAAGTGGAAGAACAGGTCAACACCTGGATCGCCGAAGGCCACGCCGCCGATGTGGCCGTGATGCCCATTGACGAAGCCAAGACCAAGGGCGCTACCGCCATGTTTGGCGAAAAGTATGGCTCCGAGGTGCGCGTCATCGACTTCCCTGGGGTATCCATGGAACTGTGCGGCGGCACCCACGTTAGCAACACGGCAGAAATTGGTCTGTTTAAGGTGATTTCCGAAACCGGGGTGGCCTCCGGTATTCGCCGCATTGAAGCCGTGGCCGGCCCTGCGGTGCTGGAATACCTCAACGTGCGCGATGCCGTGGTGCGGGATTTGTCCGACCGCTTCAAGGCCAAACCGGAGGAACTGCCCGACCGCATCACCACCCTGCAAACCGACCTGAAGTCGGCTCAGAAAGAGCTAGATGCCCTCAAGGGTGAGTTGGCGGTGCTGAAGTCCGACCAGTTGATCAACACCGCTGAATCTATCGGCGATCTGAAGCTGATTGTGGCGGTACTGGAGGGGGTGAGTGCCGAAGCCCTAAAAACCGCCGCCGAACGGTTGCTGCAAAAGCTGGGAGCCGGAGCTGTCGTCCTGGGTTCTGTCCCCGAAGCGGAGAAAGTTAGTCTGGTGGCGGCTTTCAGTCCCGAGGTGATTGAGAAAAAACTGCAAGCGGGCAAATTCATCGGCGGCATTGCCAAACTCTGCGGCGGCGGCGGCGGCGGACGGCCCAACCTGGCCCAGGCGGGCGGGCGCGATCCGAGTAAACTGGCGGAAGCCCTGGCCTCGGCTAAGGCAGACCTGCAAGCGGCGCTGAATTAGCGATGTCCGCCCCTCTCAATCGCCAGCGGGTGATTGACTACGCCCTAAGCTTGGGATTTCACCAGGTGGGCATTGCGGCGGTGGAGGACACCCCCAGCGAGGCCGAGCAGACCGCAGCGGCCCATCTCCAGCGATGGCTGAACCAGGGCCACCAAGCCGACATGGTCTGGATGGACAGCCCCAAGCGGCAGGACGTGCGCCAGGTGCTACCGGGAGTGCGTTCCATCATCAGTCTGGCGCTGAATTACTACACGCCCCAACCCCAACCCACCGACCCGGCCCAGGGCAAAATTTCCCGCTATGCCCGGGGCCGAGACTACCACCGGGTGCTGCACCAACGCCTCAAGGCGCTGGCCCATTGGCTAGAGCAGGAAGCCCAGGCCGCAGGGCAACCGATTCAGGTGCGCTACTATGCCGACACTGGCCCGGTGCAGGATAAATTTTGGGCGCAGCAGGCGGGGCTAGGCTGGCTAGCCAAAAACGGCAATGTGATTACCCGTTCCTACGGGTCTTGGGTGTTTTTAGGTGAGTTGTTGACCACCCTGCCCCTGGAGCCCCATCGCCCCCACACCAACCATTGCGGCACCTGCACCCGCTGCCTAGACGCCTGCCCCACGGGGGCCATTCCCCAGCCCTATGTGGTGGATGCGAACCGCTGCATTGCCTACCACACCATCGAAAACCGGGCCGACACCCTGCCGGACGCCCTCGTTCCCCACCTGCACAACTGGGTGGCCGGGTGCGATATTTGCCAGGAGGTCTGCCCCTGGAATCGTCGCTTTGCCCAGCCCACGGATGTGGCGGAATTGCAGCCCTATCCCCACAACCTGGCCCCAGCCCTCGCGGATCTGGCCCAGCTTTCTGATGCCGAATGGGATGAACGCTTCCGGGCCTCGGCCCTGCGGCGGATTAAACCCGCCATGTGGCGACGTAACGCCCAAGCGGCACAACGTCAGGATAGCCAGAGTCCACCCGAATTGAACCCTGATCGCGAGCCCTGCCAACCCTAGGGGCATGGTCTCCCCACGGGATATGGCCAGCGCCCACACGATGACTATTCCTCGCCGATTTCCCGCCTATTCCGCACCGGACTCGGCTTCGGGGCCAGCGTCGGGGGTGCCCTCGGAGGACGGTTCACCCTCGGGAGGTGACTCGCCCTCGGGGGCGGCGGGGGCGGGCAGTGGCCCGGGGCGATTGCCCCGACGTAGGGTAGTGGTCATGTCGTAGCGGACTTGGCGATCCCCCAACACCGTGGCGGTGACGCCAATGGCTTCCAGGGCCGCCGCGCCGATCAAGCCTTCCGTGGGCATGGGGGGCAGCAGCAGGCTGTTTCCCACCTCGGCCATGGCCTTGAAGTTCATGAAGAAGTGCCCATTATTGGGTCGAGGTGCTCGGCCCGTAGTGGATTGAAAAGCGGAGGCCGTGGCCAAGGCGCGATTGGGCCGGGGCACGATCAGGTCGGCAACGCCCTGCCCAAGGGTGAAAAACACCACGTCTCCCTCCAGCCAGCCGTGGGCCATGGTGAGGGCGTCGAAGGGAGAGACCCACTGGGTGATGGAGACGCCGTCCTGCTCCACGGTTTCCACGCGGTAGCGGTAGCGGTCGGCCATCACCGCATCGAGGCGACTGAGGGTGGCCGTGGCCGCTTCCCGGTTGCTCACCTTTGCCATCATCACTAGGGCCGGGTTAGGCAGGGCCGACTCGGCCTCCGACCGCCTGGGGGTGGGCGGATCCACAATGCCGAGGGCCATTTCGCCGTCCATCCAGGGCAATAGGTCTTCCTCCATCACCAGGCCCGTGCTGGATTGAATACCCAGGGAAATTTCCTCGGGCTGTAGGGGGAAGGCCGCCGAGAGTTGTTTGCCCGCCTTGAAGTCCTCCCAAAATTGCTGGAAGTTTCCAGTGGAGAGCATGATCAGGGTGCTGGCGGGGAGGCGCTGGGGCATCTGATTCGCCCGGTTGCTGGTGTTGAATACCAGCGGCCCCTGATCCATCCAGCTCACGGCCTGGAGGGCAACCCCCTGATTTCCTACGATCACCGCCGCCACCAAGGAACGTGGGGTACGCAGCGTCTCGAGACGACTGGCTGCAATGGGGGGATCGGCGGTATTGGCCACCGCCTGTACCGCCGATGGCACATCGACATAGAGGCGGGCCAGGGCGCGGGATCGTTCAACCTGACCGAAGGCCTTGGCAAATCCAGGCCGCTCCACCACGGATCGATTGTCCCGAAAGGCATCAATGGCCTGTTGCAGCAGTGCCACCTGGGGGCTGACGAGGGCCAATTCCGGGGTCAACACCGCCCCGTAGATCGGCGTCCCTTGGCTGCCCTCAATTTGCTGAATCGTGATGCCGCGATAGGGATTCTCGCCAATGCCCTCCGCCTGTACCAGACGGTTGCCCAAGCCCTGTTGAGCCTGCCCCACGTTATCAATAGGCAGGGCTACCACCACGTTGGAGGTTAGGGTGGTCGCCAGGTCGGTGAGGGGCGAGGCTCCAGGTTGGCGGTCAGGCAGCACGGCAAAGGTAATTTCTGAGCCCACCCAGGGTTTGAGATCGGTGTCAAAGTCTAGCCCCGCCTCGGTGAGGAGGCGATCGCGCCAGTCTGCCAGGACTTGGTCAAACTGACCTTGGGTTTCGGGGGTGCCAAACTGCCGGAGTCGCCACCAGCGGCTCTCCTCGGTAGACAGCGAGGCCACCAAAACGGCATTGCCGGGAATGGCATTGGCCCCGGCGGGCAGGCCCTGCATCAGGCTGTTGCGCCGCCCAACCGCCCAAAAGGTTAACCCTCCGGCCCCAAACACCAGAGCCGCTCCCATTGCCAAAACCAACGGTGGCTTTGCCTTGAACCTCTGCAACACCATAGCCCAGCCAAACGAAAACGGATTTTTGCCCTGCCACTGTAGCAAACAACCGCCCAGATGGCGCAGGGGCTAATCGGTGAATTTGAGGCGGTGCCGATAGTTGGCCACGGATTGCACAAGGCCCAAGGCCATAAAGTTTGTGAGTAGGGCTGATCGTCCGTAGCTCATCCAGGGTAGGGGAATACCCGTAATCGGAGCCAGACCGATGGTCATGCCGATGTTGACCGAAATCTGGAACACCAGCATGGAAAACACGCCCACAGCAATTAACGAGCCAAAATCATCCTTGGCGTTTTGGGCAATAATCAAAATCCGAAAGCAGATCAGCAGGTACACGGCCAGAACCACCAGGCAGCCAATGAAGCCCCACTCCTCGCCCACGGCAGAAAAGATAAAGTCCGTGTGTTGCTCGGGGATAAAGCTGAGCTGGGTTTGGGTACCTTCCCCCAGCCCCTGGCCCCAAAGTTGGCCTGAACCAATGGCAATGCGAGACTGGATCAGATGGTAGCCGCCGCCCAGGGGATCCTTATCGGGATCGAGAAACAGGATGAGACGATCCTTCTGGTAGTCCTGCAACAGCCCCCAAAAGATATCGCCGATCTTCCCGGAGATGAGGTTGATGGCGGTGGCTAGGATGCTGCTAAACCAGCGCCAGGGCAGGGTCTTCCACGCGATCAGCCCCATCACCACCGACCACAGAATCCACACCGGGATTGAGACATTAAATAAAATGGCTGCCACCAAAGGGGATGTTAATAGAATCAGCCAGCCCAGGGGGCAGTTGGCCCAGTACAGCATCCCCATCACAATAACCCCAAACACCAGGGAGGTGCCGAGGTCAGGCTGGATGAAGATGAGCAACCAGGGCAGGGCGGTAATTCCGAGGGCGGACACCACCCCCCCAACACTGGAGGAATCCCGTCGGCAGAGTTGGGCGGCGAGGGCAATAATTAACCCCACCTTGGCAAACTCCGAAGGCTGAATATAAAAGCCCCCAATCCCAATCCAGGACTGTGCCCCGGATCCTATGGTACCAATGAGCATCACAAGGATGAGGGAGGCGTTGACAATGGCGTAGATAATCCACTTCCACTGCTGCAAGGCCTCGTAGCGTTGGCGGGCTATCCACAGCGCCATGCCCAGGCTAATGAACCCCATGATGAAGTGGTTGATGTCGTAGCGGAATTCATCCATACTGCGCTGGACACTGTTGAGCAAGACGCAGGAAAACAGGACGACCAGGCTTGGTAGCCAAAAAAGTAGCCAATCGATGCCCTGCCAACCGTGGGTGAGGGAGCGCCAGTTACGGCGAATGTGGAAATCTAGCATAGGGGGGAGACGTTAAGAGGCCAGGGCAGCAACGGAAACCTTGGCCGCGAGCTGCTGGGCGATGGCCCACAGCGCTTTGGCCGAGGCCGATTCAGGGAACTTCACCACAATCGGCACCCCTTGGTCACCCCCTTCGCGAACGGTGGTTTCTAGGGGCACACAGCCCAGCAGCGGTACACCAAGATCCGCCGCAATTTTTTCGCCGCCGCCGGAACCAAAAATGTCGTAGCGCTTTTCTGGGGAATCGGGGGGGATGAAATAGCTCATGTTTTCCACTACGCCAAGGACGGGCACATTGAGCTGTTGGAACATCCGCAAACCCCGGCGGGCATCGGCAATGGCCACATCCTGCGGTGTGGAGACAATCACCGCTCCGGCCATGGGCACCGCCTGGGCCAGGGTAAGCTGGGCATCACCTGTGCCGGGGGGCATATCCACAATGAGATAATCCAGCTCGCCCCACTGCACCTGGTAGAGGAACTGGCGAATCACGCCGTTCAGCATGGGGCCACGCCAGATCACGGGCTGATCCCGGTCGATCAAAAAGCCCATGGAGACCATCTTCACCCCGTGGTTAAAGGCGGGTTCGAGGACGTCCCCCTGCGGCCCCTGGCGCACCATTACGTTGGTGTCGCTAAGGCCCATCATCATCGGCGCATTGGGGCCGTAGATATCGGCATCAATTAACCCCACCTTAGCCCCGGCCTGGGCCAGGGACACCGCTAAGTTCACCGCCACGGTGCTTTTGCCCACGCCCCCCTTGCCGCTGGAGACCGCCACAATATTCTTCACGCCGTCGATGCCCGTGCGATCTGGCAGGGCCTTTTGCTGGGGCGTTTCCGCCGTCACCTCCACCGTCACCGCCGTTACCCCCGGCAGGGTTTTCACCGCCTTTTCGCAGTCCTCCACAATGAACTCGCGCAGGGGACAGGCCGGGGTGGTGAGCACCAGGGTAAAGCTCACTTCGCCGTCCTGGATGGCTACATTGCGAATCATATTCAGATCCACCAAGCTCTTTTGCAGCTCTGGATCCTGAACAGGACGCAACACCTCTAGCACGGAATCGGGACTCAGGGTTAGGCTCATGGGGTTGATGGTAGGCGCTTAACAGTCTTTTACCTAACCTATCTTAATGGCCACCGTCCCCGATTTGGGCGCTCTAGATGGAACCGGGATCAATGCCCTGGGCCCGGAGTCTTTCGGCCAATCGCGCCGCCCGCTGGTGTTCAGCTTCGGCCCGCTGGCGTTCGGCTTCGGCCTGTTCGGCACTCCACAGGAGGAGGTTGCCATCGGCATCCCACCAGCGCAACCAATTGAGGGTTTGGGCCAGTCGTTCCCCACGCCACAGGCCAAGAAAAAGGCCCAACGGCTCAATCCAAAAGCGTCCAGCGGCGTCGGGAGTCTGCAATACATAGCCCCCGTTTTGCAAAGCCCTCACCTCTAGGCGACCGCGCATGGGCTCGTAGATGACGTAGATGGGCACCTGCAAAATTTGCTCGTAGAAATAGAGCTTGCCGTAGGGCGGTATGGAGCGAATGGAGAGCTCGCCATTGTCATCGGCGGACAGAAATTCCATCACCACGGCCACTGGCCCACCCTCTCGGCTGGGTGTGTAGCTGCGGCGCACCACATCCTCCGGCACGGGATCCGCCTGGGGCACATAGAACCAGTCTGGGGCTTTCACCACGGTTTCGTTGTCCACCCCGGCAACGAGGCCAAAGTTGGAGCCGATCAACATGTCGGGGCGAAGGCGTTGGGCTGCCCCTAGGGCATCGGTGAGGGCGGCAGCGAGGGGCGGTTGCTGAAGGTTTTCCACGGGGTCATCAATGAGCTTGAAATCCTCGGGCA
>JALQST010000012.1:21211-21565 GCA_023264315.1 Nodosilinea sp. BSH.14 | reverse complement strand
GAGGCACAAATGCGCTTATTAGGAGAATCGGTGACAACTGTTGGAAAGAAGCCCACGGAGGTAAATTTATTTAGAAATGCCGCAGTTAAAATCATCGATATTTTGACAGATGATCGTTATTTACGAAGATGTTTAGAGAATGGAAAAATTAGAGTGGGAGAGTCTGGAGGTAGCAGAAATATCGCCGAGGAAATTTACATAAACTCACTTATGGGCCTCTCGGAAAATAACAGCCTTATTGAGAACGGGTACGGTATTCCAACAGCTTCAGGCTCTTCGGATTCGCAATAAGGCAATTGAGCGAAGTGCCCTTATGTAACTCCGGTACCACGGTACAGGGCTAAGGCACTGGAC
>JALQST010000012.1:17464-21201 GCA_023264315.1 Nodosilinea sp. BSH.14 | reverse complement strand
AAGGACTTTGGGTGACGAGGAATCAAGGATCAGACGTTTAGAAGCCAGTGCCTAGGGTGCATCGTAGGTCTGGATCACAGTTCCTCGTCGGCCAGTTCGCGTTCTAGCTCTAGGCTGAGGGGTTGGGCCAATTCTTCGGTGGCGGCGGCTTCTAGGGTTAGCGGTTCGGCGGCGGTTTCTTCCTGCTTGGCTTCTAGGTTGATGGGCAGGCGTAGGGGTTGTTCTTCCTCCAGTTCGACCTGGGGTAAGGAGTCCGCCAGGTCGTCTAGGGGGCGAGGAATCACCATCACCGCATGGAGTTCGCCGATGCGTTCGGCTTCGTGCATTCCGGCTTCGATGGCAATGGCCACGTTGGGTAAGGAGCCGCGAATCAAAATCGTACACAGCCCATCGCCAATGGTTTCGTGGGAAATCAGCTCCACATCAGCGGATTTAGTCATGGCATCGGCAGCGCCCACCATGGCTGGAAAGCCCCGGGTTTCCAATAGCCCAATGGCCTGACTGCCTAGGCGGCTTTTTCCTTCGCGCCGCAGTTGTTCCCACCGGGCACAGATGGGCAGCACCGCCTCCAGGTTGGGCAACGGGCGAGGAACCAGGCTAGAGGACGGCGTTTGGCCCGCCTCTTCCACCGCTTCGACCCCCGCCGACACCGCCATCCGCACGTTGGCCACACCGCCCCGTACAATGGCTGTACACAGCCCACTCCCGGTTTTCTCATAGCCGACGAGGTACACATCAGCGGTCTTTAGCATGGCGTCTGCCGCCTTCACCACCACCGGAAACCCCGCCGCCGACACCATCCCCAGGGCCGAGCCACGATACTTTTCAAACCGACTTTTGGCCTCCGATTGGCCCGATGGCGGGGTGGCCAGATTCAGCTTGGCCTTGGTGGCCAGTTTCAAATCTTGCTTGGAGGCTAATTGACTGTCGGCTTGCATAGAGCGCCTCTAGGGGATGAGATCCATAACTCCATTCTAAGGCTTGTCTTCGGGAGACACACCCCCAGAAGTGTCGCCATTATCTAGAACACCTAGGGGTTGCCGATGGGGAAACAGTTTGGCTAATAAGTCCTGCACCTGTTTTTGACCGTGGGCGGGTGGACGGGTGCCATTCGTAGTGCTGGGTGAATCGGCCTGTTCGGACTCTAAAGCTTCTCCCGTCACCGCATCGGTTTCGGCGTCATTATGCGGGGGCTGAGAGCCAGCGTCAGCCGGATTTTCTGGCGAGTCTTCGGGGAGAGCTGCTTGAACCAAGGTCTCTTGAACCAAAGTCTCTTGAACAAACGTTTCTTGAATGAAGATTTCTTGAGAGGACATCTCTTGGGAGGGCACCTCTTGAACAAAAGCGTCTTGCTTGAATGCGGCTTGAACAAATACCGCTTGCTCAAACCCCGCTGGATTAGGAGTCGTTCCGTTCCGAGACGACTGGCTGGGATCGCCCAGGAGCGACTTAGGCGGCACCACCTGGTTGGATAGGATAGCAGGGTTAATTAAGGTACCCTCTGCGCCAATGCAAGCGTTTTGGCCGATACGTCCTGTGCCAAAAACTAGCACACCACTGCCGAGGACAACTCCCGGCTCAATCACCAGATCGCCTCGGACAGCCTGGATAATCACGCCGCTGCCGACGCATACCCCAGGGGCCAGCACCAGCCGACACCCCGGAGCCGCATCCAGCACCACGCCATCAGCAAGGGCCACGCCCTCGGCTACCTCAACCTGTCCATCCACAGCCGGAGCGTCAGGATTGGCAATCACCGTTGGCAGTGGCCCTATCATTGGCTATCGGTATCCCTAGAATCGCCCTAGCCTAGGGGCGCTGGATGGTGACTTCTGCGGCCCGTCGCTTGGCTTTAGGATCCACAGCAACCAAACGCACGTACTCGCCCTGGTGTGCCCGCAGTTGACCATCAATCGCCGCCAGCAAATCCGACACGCGACTCCCTTCTAGGGTGGCGCAGGTCTTCCACACGTTGCTGCGATAACGGCGCTGGTCAGCCGTTTCCAGGCTGAGGCGGTAGCCCTGGTTCACAAACTGGTTCACCTGTTGCACGGTGTCTTGGCTCAGCCCTTGACCACCGCCACGGCTGGCCGGAGCAGGAGCAGAGGCTTGAGGGACAGAGTAGGACGCCACCGGAGCGCTGGGGCCAGATGCGGGAGCGGCTCCAGGACGTTGTACCGTCACTTCAGGGCCACGGCGCTTGGCTTTGGGATCAATGCCGAAAATGCGGACATACTCGTTGGGGTAGGCCGCCATGCACTGAGACACCGCCGCCAGCACATCGCTTTCGCGGTTAGAGGTGATGGCGGGACAGGTTTGCCATACGCCACTGCGGTAGCGACGGGTATCGGCGTGTTCTGCGCCAATGTGGTAGCCCTGGCTGAGCAGTTGGCGGACTTGTTGAGCCAGATCACCACTGAGGTTCACAGAACCGCCGGAGGCCGGACGTTGACCGACAGAACGGCCAAAGCCTGTCCCGGCAGGAACCGAGGCTCCCCCCACGGGCTTGCCGTCGGGCCGCTGAATGGTGATGGGAGCAATCCGCTGGTTGGCGCGGGGGTCGATACCGAATAGGCGTACGTATTCCCCGGCGTGGTCGGCCAAGCAAGCTTCGAGGGCCGCAATCACTTCACCTTCGCGATTAGAGGTGATGGGGGTGCAGGTCTGCCACACGCCGCTACGATAGCGACGGCCATCAGCGTGTTCGGTGCCGATGCGGTAGCCCTGATTGAGGAACTGACGCACCTGCTGCACCACCTCAGCAGACAAAGAACCCGATGCCACCGACGCCGCCGGACGATAGGCTTGGCTGGCCCCACCGGACACCGCAGGTACAGAGCCGCTGACCTCAATGGCCTTACCATCGGGCCGATGAATCGTCACCGGAGCCACCCGCTGCTTGGCTTTGGGGTCGATACCGAACATTCGCACGTACTCGCCTCGGTGCTCGGCTAGACAGGCTTCCAGGGCGGCAAAGGCCTCCCCTTCGCGGGTGGCCTGGATGGGGCTACAGGTTTGCCACACCCCACTGCGGTAGCGGCGATTATCGGCGTGCTCGGTGCCAATGCGCAGACCTTGGGCCAAATACTGGCGCACCCGCTGCACAACGTCGGGGGAAAGCTGTTGAGATTGCATAGTACCTAATCCATCGCGTTCGTTTAAGTGGGAGCCTAAGTTGGAGCCAGCTAAGCTAGTTGCAGCCGAAGGGGACTGCGTTGATAAAGCATTTAAATCAGCAGGGGCGGGGCCATAGCCCAGCAGTTCTCGCACTAGGGCAAGGTCTTGGGGGCTGACATCGGGCAAACCATCCGCCTGACTTTGGCGGGTAATCACCGATCCCGACGGCACCAGCTTACCGGGGGGCACTTCCACATCCTGCACCAGGGCGTGCATCATCACAATGCTGTTGGCCCCCAGGCGGGCGTTAAAAATCGTGGAGCGAAACCCAATAAAAACGTTGTTGCCAATGTAGGCGGGGCCTTGGATGATCACCCGGTGGGTGAGGGTGGCCCCTTGGCCGATCCACACTGTGTAGGGCCGCTGATCGTCGCCCAGCACCTTGGCCTGACCTAGGCCATAGACCGTTACCCCTTCCTGAATCACCGTGCGAGAACCCACGACGCAGGTCGCCCCCACCTGGGCCTGCAACGCTGCGCTGGGGGCAATGTTCACCCCCTGACCGAGGCGCACATCGCCTGTGGATTCAAACCTGGAGAAACCTCCCTCAGGGGTGGCCC
>JALQST010000012.1:0-17454 GCA_023264315.1 Nodosilinea sp. BSH.14 | reverse complement strand
AAAAATCAGCGCCCTAACCCAGGGGCACACTAGCCCGGATAGGCAATGTCCAGAGCGGTTTCCCAACCCTGGACGGTTGCCATAGCCCCTTGGCTACCCCTAGCTAAAGTCGTGCCGTTTGTCGTAGAGGGCACCGCTATCGAGGCTGACGGTATCCACAATGGCGATCACCGCTGCATCCACCGGACGCCCCTCATAGCCGGGATGTTGACGGGCACCGCTGCCCTGGGTAATCAACACCCATTCGCCTGTCCCTGCACCCACCACATCCGCCGCTACGGTGTAATCGGGGAGCAAGTCCCCGGTTTCGCTGATGAGCTGCACCAACAAAAACTTCACACCGCTGAGGCTGGGTTCCTTGCAGGTGCTAACCACCGTGCCACGCACCTTAGCCAAGAGCATGGCCTACCTATCTGCCGTAGGGACGAATGCCGCTGACGCTCTCGCGGAACTGTTCCACCGCTTCGGTGTAGCGGATGGGCAGCACGAACTCCAGGTTTTCGTGGGGGCGAGCGATGATGTGGGTGGACAGCACTTGGCCACCGTTCACGCGCTTAACATTTTCAATACCAGCGGCCACGGAGGCTTGCACCTCAGACACATCGCCGCGCACAATCACGGTAACGCGACCGCTACCAATTTTTTCGTAGCCAACGAGGGTGACGCGAGCGGCCTTCACCATCGCATCGGCGGCTTCCACCACAGCGGGGAAACCCAGCGTTTCTACCATACCAACTGCAATTGCCATGCTTGTAAGCCCTTCCTTAAGCTTGTATTGTTCACTAGCTGTGTGCGTAACCTGTATAGTCCCGGACTAGCGGCCCTTGGGTACACGTTGTTGAAGAAGGAAAGCCGTTTCCACTGTTCTGAACGTCGGTCATTGACCTTGGTCTCATCGACCGGGGTTACAGAACCAAAACGACGACCTAATAAAGCGAGGTTTACCCTAGCTTCGGAACTGCTCCACAGCCTCGGTGTAGCGAATGGGCAACACAAACTCAAGGTTTTCGTGGGGACGAGCAATGATGTGGGTAGACAGCACTTCGCCACCGTTGACGCGCTTGGCGGATTCCACCCCAGCGGACACGGACGCTTGCACTTCAGACACATCACCACGCACGATCACGGTGACGCGACCACTACCGATTTTCTCGTAGCCCACCAGGGTCACACGGGCGGCTTTCACCATGGCGTCAGCCGCTTCCACGACAGCCGGGAAACCCAGGGTTTCAATCATTCCAACAGCAATTGGCATTGTCGTAATCTCCTTGTTAAATCTAGATCTTTTCCCCTGCCTTCACTCAGGAATTCAGCCTTTACAGGCGCGATGAACAGGCCCGAACTCATTAAGAAACGGGATTTGCTCAAGGTTAGTGAAGGCGAAAAGAGCTGATTTCTCTTTGATGACAACCTAAGCATAGGTGTCGATTGACACTTTTGCAATATAAGCCTCAATGATTGTTGCTAATGTTGCGTATTATGAAACCTTATCCCCAAAAGCCCTACGGAAGCGGCGATTGGCGGCCCTTGCCGAGGTGAGGACTCACCCTCGTTTAGGGCTTTCTGTGGGACTTGATCTCCCTTCAAGCTTCACCCAAAAGTAATGAATGCCAGGGTCGCAACATTAAAATTATGTCTTGGACTTCCATTGACCTGAATCTATCAATTCTGGTGTTAGACCTGATCTCGGTAGGGCTTCACGAATCGAGTAGGATGATGGCTAACGGGTACTCGCTCGGTCTTGCCGTCTAGGGTTTGAGGCGAGTGAGAGGATGCGGTTCAGCAGTCGGAATTCGCCATCCCGGCATTACTTCGTTCACATATCTTAATGGTGTGATGGCCGCGAATTCGTCAGGCTGGAAGAGATAGATCTGCAGGCCATGCTTCCTGCCTTCGGGGCAACGCTGGAGATGTGTGGGTAGCCTGCCGCAGATGGTTTTAGGCGAGGTAGTGACAGATTCATGAACCAAATGTTGGTGGAGACAAGTTGGCTACTGCCAGTCTATGGCTTGTTTGGGGTGGTGTTGGCCCTGCCTTGGTCGATGGGGTTTATTCACCGCACGGGGCCACGGCCAGCGGCCTACATCAACATTGTCATGACGCTGCTGGCCTTTGTCCACGGCCTGTTGGTATTCCAGGCGATTTGGAATCAGGGTTCCCAGGAGTTGATTTTCTCCTGGTTCAAATTTGCCGATCTGCACTTGGAACTCGCCTTTGATATTTCAGTGCTGAACCTAGGGGCGCTGGAACTGATTACCTTCCTCAGTCTGCTGGCTCAGGTGTTTGCCTTGGGATACCTGGAAAAGGACTGGGCCTTGGCGCGGTTTTATTCGCTAATGGGCTTTTTTGAAGCGGCCATGAGCGGCCTGGTGCTGAGCGGGTCGCTGTTTGTCTCCTACTCGCTGCTGGAGATGCTGACCCTTTCCACCTACCTGCTGGTGGGCTTTTGGTATGCCCAGCCCCTCGTCGTCACCGCCGCCCGCGATGCCTTTTTGACCAAGCGCATCGGCGATGTGCTACTGCTGATGGGCGTCGTAGCCCTAGCCGCCATGGCTGGAAGCTTGAATTTTAACGACCTCTACGAGTGGGTCAAAACCGAGAACCTTTCCCCCCTGGTGGGCACACTGCTGGGACTGGCGCTGATTGCGGGGCCAATTGGCAAGTGCGCCCAGTTTCCGCTGCACCTGTGGCTAGATGAGGCGATGGAAGGCCCCAACCCGGCCTCGATTTTGCGAAATTCCGTCGTCGTCACCTGCGGAGCCTATGTGTTGATTCGCCTTCAGCCGATTGTGGTGCTGTCGCCTGTGACGCTGGGGGTGCTGATTGCTCTGGGTAGCCTTACGGCCATTGGTGGTTCCTTGGTGGCCCTGGCCCAAATTGACCTGAAGCGGACGCTGTCCTATTCCACCAGTGCCTACCTGGGCCTGGTGTTCGTGGCGGTGGGGACGGAATGGCCCGGTGTGGCGATTACCCTGCTGCTGACCCATGCGGTGGCCAAGGCGCTGCTGTTTATGGGCGTGGGCAGCATCATCACCACCACCACCAGCCAAAACCTGACGGAAATGGGGGGCCTGTGGTCACGGATGCCCGCGACGACCCTGGCCTTTGTGATCGGCTCCCTCGGCATGGTGGGGATTTTGCCCCTCGGCTGCTTCTGGGGACTGCGGATGGGGGTGGACTTCCTCAGCCAGAGTTCGCCCCTGCTGGCTTTGGTCTTTTTGCTGGTGAACGGTCTGACAGCGTTGAACTTGACCCGTGTGTTTCGCCTCGTGTTCCTAGGGCAGTCCCAACCCAAAACTCGCCGTGCCCCAGAAGTGCCCTGGCCGATGGCGGTGCCCATGGTGTCGCTGTCCATCGTGACGCTGCTGGTGCCTGTGACGATGGCTCGGCTATCGCTGTTGCCGCCCGTGGAGTATTTGAACCTGCCCGTAACGGCGCTGATGGTGGCCTTTGGGGTGGCGGGGGTGGCCCTGGGGGCGGTGATTCCCCTATCGAAGTCCCTATCGCGCTCTCGCAACCGTCCGGTGCGGATTTTGCAAGACCTGCTGGCCTATGATTTCTATACCGAACGGCTCTATGCCAACACCGTTGTCGCCGCTGTGGGTGGCCTATCGCGATTCAGCAATTGGTTTGACCGCTACGTGGTGGATGGCCTCGTCAATGCCGTGGGGCTGGCTTCCCTTTTGGGTGGAGAAAGTCTGAAATACAGCATTTCTGGCCAATCTCAACTGTATTTATTCACCATCATGGCCGGGGTGGGCCTGATTGGCGTTTTCATGACCTGGAGCCTGTGGTAGCTATGCTGAGCGCACTGATTCTGATTCCCATCATTGGAGCCTTGGCGGTTATCCTTTGGCCCGGAAACATTACGGCCTTTACCGCCAAACTAGTCAGCGGTCTAACGATTGGACTGACCCTGGTGGGGGTCGTGTTTTTGGCGACCCAGTTTGATATCACCACACCGGGCTTTCAATTCGAGGAACTGCTGCCCTGGGTAGAGCCGCTGGGCTTGAGCTACCGTCTGGGGCTGGATGGCCTGTCGCTGCCGTTGCTGGCGGTGAATAGCCTGCTGGGGGTTGTCGCCATCTATATCAGTGACCCCCACCTGCATCGGCCTCGGTTGTACTACGCCCTGATTTTGCTGATCAACGGTGCCGTGGCGGGGGCGTTTCTCTCGGCCAACCTGCTGCTGTTCTTCATCTTTTACGAACTGGAACTCATTCCCCTCTACCTGCTGATCGCCATCTGGGGCGGCGCACGGCGGGGCTATGCGGCCACCAAGTTTTTGATCTACACCGCCCTGTCGGGGATTTTGATCCTCGGCGCATTCCTCGGTCTAGTTTGGCTATCGGGCAATACCAGCTTCGACTACGACAGCGGGTTGGCGACCGCGTTGCCCTTGGCCCAGCAGATTACTCTCCTGGTGGCACTGCTGATTGGCTTTGGCATCAAGGTGCCGCTGTTTCCCTTCCATACCTGGTTGCCCGATGCCCACGTTGAGGCGTCCACCCCAGTATCCGTGCTGCTGGCGGGGGTGCTGCTGAAGTTGGGCACCTACGGCCTCGTGCGGTTTGGCCTGGGGCTGTTTCCCGATGCCTGGATGGCCCTGGCGCCGCTGATGGCCACCTGGGCGGTGATCAGCGTCCTCTATGGTTCCCTGGCGGCCATTGCCCAGACAGACATGAAGAAAATGGTGGCCTACAGCTCCATCGGCCACATGGGCTATGTGCTGCTGGCGGCGGCGGCCTCCACCCCCCTCAGCATTGTGGGCACCGTGTTCCAAATGGTGAGCCACGGGCTGATTTCGGGGCTGCTGTTTTTGCTGGTGGGCGTCGTTTACCACACCACGGGCACCCGCGATCTCACCGTGCTGCGGGGCTTGTTGAATCCAGAGCGAGGCTTACCCTTTGTGGGATCTCTGATGATTTTAGGGGTGATGGCTAGTGCGGGGATTCCCGGCATGGTGGGCTTTATCTCGGAATTTCTGGTGTTTCGCGGCAGTTTCTTGATTTTCCCGGTGCAAACCTTGCTCTGCATGGTGGGATCGGGGCTGACGGCGGTGTACTTCCTGCTGCTGGTCAATCGGGCCTTCTTTGGACGGCTAGCGGTGGCTCCCCCCAGTGCCTCGCCCCAGTTGGATGTTGACCTGCCCGGTGTGACCTGGCGCGACCGCTGGCCCGCCCTGGCCCTGGCTGGGATGATTGTGGTCTTTGGGGTACAGCCCAACTGGATGGCCCGATGGATCGAACACACCACCCTCGCTCTCCACGAACCCTACCAAGGCTTTGTCCAAGCCAGCACCCTACGCCTGGCTCCCCTGAATGAATCCCTGGTGGCCGATACCCTGGTCACAGAGACCTCGATCCCCGCCGTCGTCGATGCTTCGGTGCTGCCCTGATAGTCCGTCCCGTCATTGACACCCTTGCCCATAGCCCTCTCGAAACCGTGCCGCCATGACCCAAACCCTCCCCAAACCTGCATCGGTTCATCCCCTAGAGCCGTTTATTGACCGTCTGCTGTCGGCGGATGCCCTGCTGCCGCACTCGGAGACCAACGTGCTGGAGGTGGTGGGCATCCTCAAAAGCTACGGGGTGGTGCTGGATGCCTACTCCAAAAACCTGATCTACATTGCCGACGATCAGTTTTTGGTGCTGTTTCCCTTCTTCAAATACTTCGATGGCGAGGTGTCCGTGGGCAAACTGCTCAAACATTGGTGGCACGACCGCATCAACTTTGAGTACGCCGAATACTGCATGAAGGCCATGCTCTGGCACGGCGGCGGCAAAATGGACGAGTACCTGGATTCCGAGGAATTCCTAGACCTTGCCCGCAAAGCTGCAACCGCCAAAACCAAGGCCAATCCCCTCGTCCGCAGCATCAACGCCGTTTTCCCCGATTTCCTACCTGAGCAAGTGCGCCAACTGGCCTACTACAGTGCCCTGGGCCAATTTTGGCGGGTGATGAGCGACCTGTTTATCGACCTCTCCGACGCCTACGATGCCGGAACGGTAAAAACCATTCCCGAAGTGGTCGCCTTCATTAAAGCGGGTCTGGTCGCCGCCGCCAGCAACCCCATCACCTACCGCGTCGAAATCAAGGGCCAAACCTACGATATTCTGCCCAAATCCGCTGGGTTGACCTTTTTGATGGACGTGGCCGTACCCTACGTGGAGGCCGTCTTTTTCCGGGGCACGCCCTTTTTGGGAACGGTGTCCTACAACGCCCAGGCCGACCAAATCCCCGCCGAGCAGGGCCGCTTCCAGTACGGTGCCCTCTACGCCGACCCCATCCCTGTAGGTGGTGCAGGCATTCCCCCGACGCTGCTAATGCAGGATATGCGCCACTTTTTGCCAGACTACCTAATCGAGTTCTACCTCGCCAGCGGTCGCGGCCTAGACGATGTTCGGGTGAAAATCTGTCAAAGCTTCCAAAAGTCCATGTTCTGCGTCACCAGTGCCTCGCTGCAAGGGCTCCTGCCCTACGCCGCCGATACTCCCAACCCCCAGGAACAAGTTGCCAACCGCACCTTCCTCGCCGCCTGGATGGATCGCCTGATGACCTCCCGTCTGGACGTAGTGCAGCTTTAGCGTTGCGCAACCACCCAACCATCGCGCCGTCACTAATGCGTAGGCTCCGGAAGTCTTCAAAAGTTAATCGGGATGACAGGATTTGAACCTGCGACATCCTGCTCCCAAAGCAGGCGCGCTACCAAGCTGCGCTACATCCCGTAGGCCAATGGACTCTGCCAGTATAGCCTGCTTTTTTGCCCCGTGGGCCATCTCCCTAGGCAGTTTTCCGTACCTGCCCCCTCCCCTCATTTGGCAAAATTTTGTCTATAACGGGATAGGTGTTGTTCTGGCCAGCGGGCCGTTCTGGGAGACGGGGTATGACACATCAAGGCGAACACGACGGTGGCTTTCTCTATCCCGCTGAGGATGCCCAGCAGATTCTTAGCATTGCCATGGCCCGTCAGACGGAGTCCGGCGAATTGTCTCGCGCCCAATTGTTGGAAATTGCCGAAGAGCTAGGCATTTCCGTCGAAACCCTCGCCGAGGCCGAACAGGAATGGGACATCAAAAAATACGAAATTGCCGACCAGCGCCAGTTTGACCGCGAGCGAAAGCAACGCTTTCAGCACAGCTTGTCTCGATTCTGCTTCTTCGTTGGCTTTTTGTGCATCATCCTGATTGTGACGGGTGGATCAGGATTCTGGGCTTGGATTGCCCGTTTCCTCTTCTTCTTACCTGGTGCGCCCTGGGGATTGAAACTCGCCTGGGGTTGGTGGCGGATTTACCGCCCCAATGAGTACAGCTACACCCAAGAATTCCAGCGCTGGCGACGGAAACAGCAAATGCGTCGGGCCGTGGGCGGTGCAGTGCGGCGGCTCATGGGGTCTTTTTAGTGAGAGCTAGTAAGGATTAGGGCTTCGATAGGCTCAGCCCGAACGTGTCGTTTACGGTCGCCCTGAGCTTGTCGAAGGGCTTTGAGGATATCTGAAACCCTAAAATTTACCCCTGACAGACCATTAGCAGTATCCAGCCGTGGGATTGACGTTTTCCTCAGCGGCCTAGGTAATCCAGAATACCCCTGGCAATGCCGTCGGCGATTTGGTTGACGGCGGTGGGGTTGCGGAACCGGGCAGCGTCTTCGGCTCCAGTGACGAAACCCGTTTCCACGAGCACGGCGGGCATGGTGGTGTGGCGCAGCACGTAGAATCGCGCCTGCCGCACACCCCGATCTCGCATATCGGTATTACGGAGAACGCTGTTGTGAATGCTGCGGGCCAGCCGTTCACCACTGGCGAGGTAGTAGGTTTCTAGGCCGTTCACCTCGGGGCGGGCCATGCTGATGGCGTTGGCATGGATGCTGACGAACGCATCGGCCCTGGCTCGGTTGGCAAACTGGGCGCGGGCATCCAGATCCACCCACTGGTCGCCCTCACGGGTCATTAACACGGTTAGTCCGGCCTCTTGCAGCCGCTGTCGCACCCGGTTAGAGATAGTGGTGTTAATCACTTTTTCCTGAATGCCGCCAATGCCCACCGCCCCAGGGTCGCGCCCACCGTGGCCGGGGTCAATCACAACAACGGTTTGACCTCGGGGCACATTGGGAATGACGGGCGTCGTTACCACCGCCGGAGCGGGAGCCGCCACGATGGTCGCAGGCAGGCTAGAGGCGACTAGGGTTTGGCGAACTTCTTCGGCTCGCTGGCGTTCCTGAAACAGGCCCACCTGCACTACCGTTTGCCCCTCCACCGTGGCCCGAAAGGCTTCGGGTTCAACATTGCGCACCTGCTGAAGGGTTTCGGGGCTCTGCATGGGCACAATCACCCGAAAGTGGCTGGCGTTGGGGGCCGGGGTAGCAACAGGAGTCGTGGGCAGAGCCGCCGATCCAGACCCACCAATCACCTGGGCCGAGAGCCGAGCCGCTGCCAAGCGCTGACGCATCTCCTCTGCCCGCTGCGGATCCTGAAAAACCCCAGCCTGGATCATCGCCTCACCATTCACCGTCGTCCGAAAGGCCGAGGGTTCCACGGCTCGCACCTGGGGCAAAGTGGAGGGGCCAGCCACGGGCACCACCACTCGAAGGGGGCTCCCCTGGGACGGGCTTGGGGGAACTTCGGTATTCCCCACGGGGGGGGCGGTTGGCCGCACGGACACCGGGGGTAAATTGGGCTGGGGGGGCGGGAGGATCCCCCCCGCAGCCGGGGCCGGGACAATGGGCGTCGTAGACGGAATCAGGGGCGGTGTAGGTGCGGATGTGCCGACAGCGGGAGGCTGGGGAGCCGTCGCCACCGGCCCAGGGGTCAAGGGCGCATCGTGGGTGACGTAGATGTGGCCCGTGGGTTGGCCGTTGAACAGTCGGCGGGTGAGTTGCCAGCCCGGGTTTAATTGAATTCGCAGTAAACCCTCCGCCCGCCCCTGGGTGCGACCAATTTCAATCACAGGCAGGCTGCGGTCGCGGGTGGGCCGGGCCAGCAGCACCAGGTCATCCTGGCGCTGGGCAATTTCCAGGCGATACTGAACGCCCAGATCCTCGCCATTGATGCGCACCGAGTAGCCATTGCTGTCGGTTTTGCGATCACAGGATCCCGCAAAGTCAAAGGTTAACAACAACGGATCCACCACCGTGGGTCCATTATCCTCGGTCTGCTCCTGCCAGCACTGCCGACGGTTGGGCACCTGCTCCAAAATCAGCAGGTTATACAGCGCCCCCTGGCGAATGGGAGATGCCACCGGAACCACGAGGTTAGGGTCAATGGGCTGCTGGCCAAAGGAGGTTGCCATGGCCTCAGCAGGGAAGGCAAGTCCGGCCACAGCGGCAGCGAAGGTGGCCGCCAAGGGCACCAGGGAACGGGTGAGAAAAGCCATAGCGCAATGTGGGGTGGGTGAGCGAACGCGGAGGACGGGTCAGGGAATCGCGAGGGTAGCCCTGAGCCGCTGATCCTATCTCAGATTGTCGGGGCGAACTTCAGTCTGGCCATGGCCTGATGTCGCAGTTTACCGACTGTCCTGGTTTGGGGAACAGGGAGAGGGGACGGGCGATCCACGGGCCATAAAAAAGCTGACCGGAACCGGTCAGCTTAGCCAGGGATAGGAATAGATCGCTTCACCGATGGCAGAAGACGGCTATTTGATAAACAGCATCTCCTGGTAGGTGGGCAGGGGCCAGAGGTCATCGGCCACTTCGCCCTCCAGGGCATCAGCGCATTCCCGCACTTCGTCCATCAGGGGACGGATGGTTTGGGCACAGAACTGCATGTGCTCTTCCACGGACATGAAGTGCTTGGTCATCATATCCTCCAGCGCGCTGACCTTGACCATCATGGCTTTGCTGAGGTCGGCGACCTTGACAGCGCTATCTTTGCCAAATTCAATGCCGATATCCTTGAGGTCATCGATGGTTTTGGCCAGTTCACCTAGGTAGCGGACGGCGGCGGGGTAAATAATGGTCTTGGCCATGGAGATCACCAGTTTGGCCTCCACTTCGATGTGCTGGATGTACTGCTCGGAGTAGGCTTCAAAGCGGCTCCCCAACTCTACTGGGGAGAGTACCTTAGCGTTGGCAAACAGGTCTTCGATGTATTGCTCGCGCAGTACGGGCAGGGCATCGGCGGTGGTGCGCAGGTTGGCTAGCCCCCGCTCGTTGACGGCCATTTCGTGCCACTCGGTGGAATAGCCATTGCCGTTGAAGACGACCTTGCCGTGGTCGCGGATGATGTCCCGCAGAATATCGTGGATGGCGACATTGAGTTCCACCCCGGCCCCCAGCTTGGCTTCCATTTGGTCGGCCACCCAGTTGAGGGAGTCGGCCAGGATGGTGTTCATCGCCACCAGCGGCCCCGACACCGACTGTCCAGAGCCCACGGCCCGGAACTCGAAGCGGTTGCCCGTGAAGGCGAAGGGGGAGGTGCGGTTGCGGTCTCCGGCATCCTTGGTGAACTTCGGCAGGGTATCTACCCCGAGATCCATCTCACCCTTGGCCTGGGATCCAGTGACTTCGCCGCTGGCAATCTGATCAAACACATCCTGGAGTTGGCTCCCCAGGTAGATGGAGATGATCGCCGGAGGGGCTTCGTTGGCCCCCAGGCGGTGGTCGTTGCTGGCGCTGGCAATCACCGCCCGCAGCAGTGGTCCATACTTATGGACGCCGCGAATCACCGCGCCGCAGAACACCAGAAATTGGGCGTTGGCGTGGGGGGTGTCGCCGGGATCCAGCAGGTTGCCCTGGGTGGCGTTGCCCACCGACCAGTTAACGTGCTTGCCGGAGCCGTTGATGCCCGCAAAGGGTTTCTCGTGGAGCAGGCAGAGGAAACCGTGCTTTTTGGCGGTATTGCGCAGCACGGTCATGATGATCTGCTGGTGGTCGCTGGCGACATTGGCCGCTTCAAAGAAGGGGGCAATTTCAAACTGGCCGGGGGCCACTTCGTTGTGGCGGGTTTTGGCAGGAATACCCAGGCGGTAAAGCTTTTCCTCCACGTCCTGCATGAACACCTGCACCCGCTCTGGGATCGCCCCAAAGTAGTGGTCGTCGAACTGTTGGCCCTTGGCCGGAGCCTTGCCAAACAGGGTACGGCCCGCCAGCAGCAGGTCGGGGCGCACGGTAGCAAAGCTGGCATCCACCAGGAAGTATTCCTGCTCGGCACCGCAGCTTGAGTTCACGGGAGCCACTTCGCTGTGGCCCAGCAGCTTTAGGACGCGGGTTGCAGCCTTGCTCATGGCGGCGTTGGAGCGCAGCAGGGGGGTTTTCTTGTCTAGGGCTTCGCCAGTCCAAGACACAAACACCGTGGGGATGAACAGGGTGACGCCGTTTTCGGTGTCCATCACAAAGGCAGGACTGGTCACATCCCAGGCCGTGTAGCCTCGCGCTTCAAAGGTGGAGCGAATGCCGCCGTTGGGGAAGCTGGAACCGTCCGGCTCGCCCTGCACTAGCACCTTGCCTGAAAATTCTGAGATCACTGAGCCATCGGCCTGCACCGAGATGAAGCCATCGTGCTTTTCAGCGGTGGCATTGGTGAGGGGGAAGAACATATGGGAGTAGTAGAGCGCTCCCTTCGCCGTGGCCCAGTCCTTCATGGCAACGGCCACCACATCCGCCACCGACATATCCAACGGCGTACCGTGCTTAATGGTGCTCTGCAACGACTTGAACACCGATTTAGGCAGGCACTCCTTCATCTTCGCCAGACTGAAGACATCCTTAGCCCACAGATCCTCTAACTTACTGGGAGGGTTAACCGGCACCTTGGTGCGACTGGCAATCGTAGCAATGGCCTGGGCACGCAACTCATTTCCACTCATAACAATCTCCTCATGATCAATAATGACGCTTAATCTCAGACATTCAAGGCAGGCCCTAAACCCTCTCTCTCTGCGAATAGCCACGATCTAGATAGACACGATGCCAGGGGCTGATTCCCACCGCTGTGTTTCCTCAATTCCTTCGATCCCCCTGAACCTCAGATGCATAGACCTCGCTCTCACCAACGGTATCTACACCGCATCTCCTAACGCCGCAGTGGCCCCCGGATGCTAGCCCATCTGCCACAAAGCTTTCGCAACCTGTGACTATTTTTACTTAGGCATTAAGAAACGATACGGGCAAAATTAAAGCGTTTTTGTGTCGGTTACTACCTTTTAAGACGTTGCGCCCTTCATCACAGTTCGGTGCTGGCGGGCGCTGCTCGGGATATCCCATGCCATAGGGGGCAACCAAGCCCTAGCCTGATACTGCGCCGACGCTGCCCCTAGGCTTTGGTGTGGGCAGGCGTTGGCACCCCCATTCGGTAAATTTGGAAACATTTTAGGCCCAGATGTCCCCACAATCTAAACAAAATGTTAAGGTAAACAACATAATTATTAGCAGTGCCCAGCAGGTTGCGTCTGGGGAAATATTGCGGCTCCCTAAGCTCAGGATACTTTTCTGGGCAGATGGTGTAGTTTATCTCTATTAACAAAGAATTTGCGGATTAGGCGCAGAACGTGTGTACGGGCTGTGCATCTTTTTAATCCGTTCGGTGAATTACTCCGCTATCCCTTCACCCCATTTCTCGTCCTATGACTGCCACGGTTCACCCCTCGCAATCCCTTGCCCTGGAGCCGCCTGCCGCTAATACGCTGCTGCCCAACGACTGTGAACTGCCCGACTGGCTAAAAACCTGCGTCCTGAGCTACCACGATCAGATCCAGGGGGGGGAGGTGCCTCTGGCCGATGACAAGTCCAATAGCGAGATGGTATGTCGGGCCTTTGAATTTGCCTACGCCCTGCATCAGCAGCAGTATCGCGCCTCCGGAGAAGCCTACATTTGTCATCCGGTGGCGGTGGCGGGGCTGCTGCGAGATTTGGGCGGCGACAGTGCCATGATTGCCTCCGGTTTTCTCCACGATATTGTGGAAGACACCGATACGCCCCCAGAGCAATTAGAGGAGTTGTTTGGCACAGAAGTGCGGCAGTTGGTGGAGGGCGTCACCAAGCTTTCTAAGCTTAATTTTGAGAGCAAAACCGAGCGACAGGCGGAGAACTTTCGCCGCATGTTCCTGGCCATGGCCCAGGATATTCGGGTGATTGTGGTGAAGCTGGCGGATCGCCTCCACAATATGCGCACCCTAGAGCACCTCAGCGATGAAAAGCGTCGCCGCATTGCCCGTGAAACCATGGAAATCTTTGCGCCCCTGGCCAACCGTTTGGGAATTGGGCGGTTCAAATGGGAACTGGAGGACTTGTCTTTTAAGTACCTAGAACCCGAAGCCTATCGTCAGATGCAAGAGTATGTCACCGAGAAGCGGGTGGACCGAGAAGCGCGACTGATGCAGGTTGCGGAAACCCTGCGAGAGCGTATGCATGAGGCCAATATTCAGGTGGTGGATGTTAGTAGTCGTCCTAAACATCTGTACAGCATCTACCGCAAGATGGAGAAGCAACAGAAGGACTTCTACGAAATTTACGATGTAGCAGCCATTCGGCTGATTGTGGGCACCAACGAGGAATGCTACCGGGCCTTGGCCATTGTTCATGATGCCTTTCGCCCCATTCCTGGACGATTTAAAGACTATATCGGCTTGCCCAAGCCCAACCGCTACCAGTCGCTCCATACGGTGGTGATCGGCACCAAGGGCAAGCCCATCGAAGTACAGATTCGCACCCTAGAAATGCACCACATTGCCGAATATGGGATTGCCGCCCACTGGAAATATAAGGAAACCGGGGCGTCTACGAATACACGGATGACCGCCGACGACGACAAATTTACCTGGCTGCGGCAACTTTTGGAATGGCAAAACGACCTCAAGGACGCCCAGGAATTCCTCGAACACGTCAAGGGCAACCTGTTCGATGAAGATGTCTAGGTCTTCACCCCCAGCGGTGACGTGATTCCCCTCAGCCGGGGGGCTACTCCCGTGGACTTTGCCTACCGCATCCACACCGAGGTGGGCAACCACTGCACCGGAGCCCGGGTCAACAGCCGCATTGTCACCCTAGATACGCCCTTGGCCAATGGCGACATTGTGGAGATTATCACCCAGAAAAATGGCCATCCCAGCCTCGACTGGCTTAACTTCGTTGTTACTCCCAGCGCCCGCAACCGCATTCGTCAATGGTACAAACGCTCCCACCGCGACGAAAACATCGCCCGTGGTCGCGACCTACTGGAGAAAGAACTGGGCCGCAACGGCTTCGATGCTCTGCTGAAGTCTGACCCCGCCCAACTGGCGGCGGAGCGCTGCAACTATCCCACCGTGGATGATTTGCTGGCGGGCTTGGGCTACGGCGAAGTCACCGTCAATTTGGCGGTGAATCGCTTGCGGGAAGAGATCATTAAGGCCCAAAAACCGAAGGAAGTCTTGTCCTCGGAAGCCTCCCTAGGCGACTCCAACCAAGTGCTAGCGGATGCTGTCACCAGCCCCCCCCGCCACCGCACGACCCCTTCTAAGGATCCTATCTTGGGCATCGAAGGGTTGGTTTACCACATTGCCGGATGCTGTAGCCCCCTGCCAGGAGAAGCCATCCTCGGCAGCGTGTCCCTCGGCAGTCGCGGCATCGCCATCCATCGCCAGGGCTGTCACAACATCGCCGATGTTCCTGGGGATCGGTTAATCCCCGTCAGTTGGAATACGGGTGACACCACCATTACCCGTCAAACCTACCCCGTGGAAGTGAAGATTGAAGTGATTGACCGAGTAGGCGTGCTAAAGGATATTTTGTCGCACCTATCTGACCTGCAAATCAACGTCCACAAGGCCCAGGTGAAAACCTTCCCCGGCCAAACCGCTGAAATTGACCTTGGCCTCGATGTGAGGGATAGCGCCCACCTAGAACAAACCTTCAGCCAACTGCGAAAAATGACCGACGTTCTTAATATTCGCCGTCTCAGTCAGGGGCTTTAAGATCATCTCAACTGACATTCCGCAGGTTGACGATTATTTTTTACTGGGCCTTGCCCATGCCGATCCCAAAAAGCCTCTCAGCTAGGGGATCTTGGCAGATGAACTGCGGTCATTCGTGGATTATAAAGGGAACAAGCAATGGGTCTGGCTCGCCATCGATGCCGAAACCCGAGAAGTGCTTGGGTGTTATGGCGGCGACCGTTCCCGAACTTCGGCGAAGGTGCTCTGGGAGTCTATTCCGGAGGGCTATCGCCAATGTGCCAAAGGCTATACGGACTTCTGGGACGCCTATGCCACGGTGATTCCCAGCCAACGCCATGCGGCAGTGGGCAAAGACAGCGGATTGACCAGTTATATTGAGCGCTTGAACAATACGTTGAGACAGCGGGTTCTCGATTGGTGAGCGAGACCCTGTCGTTCTCCAAGAAGCTTGAGAACCACATCGGGGCCGTCTGGCGGTTCATCCATGCCTACAATCGCCGCATCCGAGAGAAGCTGGCTAAGCAAGGTCATCCGCTCTTTTTCTCCAGCCTGCACTAAAATGCACTCCCTGGTTTTCCTCCGTCCCGTGCATTAATGCACTACCCGTCACCGGAAGCCAGCTAGGCTGAGATCTCCAGAAAAGGACGTACGTAGCCTAGGTAGGTCTCTGCATCTTCCATCATAGGAAAATGCCCGGTTTGCTTGACGAGGGCGTACTGAATCTTGGGATTTAACTCTGCCGCTTTTTGGCCCAGGGGAGCCGGGGTGATTTGGTCAAACTCCCCGGAAACGAGCAACGTTGGCACAGAGATTTTGGCAAACTCTACGGGCATCACCTCGGTTGCCTGTTTGCTGACGGAGGTGAAGATAGTGCCCAGGGCAGTATCGTAATCGGCGTTGAGGAAGTCTTCTAAAAAGGCAATTTTCTCGGCGGCGGGAATGGGTTTATGGAGGAACCGCGCCATGAAAAAGCGGGGGGCCAGGGGAATTTTGCCCAGCCACTGGGGACGGAAGGCTACCACATAGCCACCGAAGCGATAGAAGGCATCAAAGGCGGCTTTGTCGTATTCAAAAATGCCGTTGCAGGTGAGGATGGCCCGGTCTACCCGCTGGGGATAGCGATTCAAAAAGTAGACCGCGACGGAGGCTCCCATGGAGTGGGCGTTGATAGAGACTGTCGATAAACCGAGGGCGTCTAGCAGAGCGGCCAAATCACCGGCAAAGGTTTCGAGTTCGTAGCCCCGTGCTTTTTGGGCGTCGGCTTGGCCGGAGGGGATGGGGGAACGGCCAAAGCCGCGCATATCGTAGAGCAGGCAGTCGTAGTCCTGGGACAGGGCTGCGGCGGTGCTGCGCCAATAGCGGGCCGACCCAGCCCAGCCGTGGACAAAGACCATTACGGGTTTAGAGGAATCCGCAGGGCGCGGCGTCTTTGTCCCCACCCACTCGTAGTAGTGATCGACCTGGTTGACCTGGATGTAGGGCATAGCTAGGCCGATTCAGGGGTGGGGAGGGAGGAGGGATGCAGCAGCAAATCTGCCGTGGAGCGCTGTTCTACCATTTCGCGGGTGATGGTGCAGCGCTTCATATCCTTACGGGAGGGCAGTTCGTACATCACATCCAGCATCAGTTCTTCGATGATGCCGCGCAGGGCACGGGCTCCGGTTTTGCGGCGATAGGCTTCCCGCGCAATGGCCTTGAGGGCATCGGGCTTGAACTCAAGCTGCACATTGTCCATCCGCATAAGCTTTTGGAACTGTTTCACTAGGGCGTTCTTCGGCTCGGTGAGGATGGCGACGAGGGATTCTTCGTCCAGGGGTTCGACCACGGTGGTGGCGGGAATCCGGCCAATAAATTCAGGAATGAGGCCAAACTTGACCAGATCGTCCGGTTCTAGGTTTTGCAGCACATCCGCCGCCCGTTTTTCGCGGGAAACCTGGGCTTCACCGGGCTGCACAAAGCCGATGGATTTCTTGCCGATGCGCTGCTCGACGATTTTCTCTAGGCCCACAAACGCGCCGCCGCAGATAAACAGAATGTTGCTGGTGTCGATTTGGATGCAGTCTTGGTAGGGATGCTTGCGGCCTCCCTGGGGCGGCACGTTGGCCACGGTGCCCTCCAGCATTTTCAGCAGGGCTTGCTGTACCCCTTCCCCAGAGACATCGCGGGTGATGGAGGGATTTTCGCTCTTGCGGGCAATTTTGTCGATTTCGTCGATGTAGATGATGCCGCGCTGGGCTTCTTCCACGTCCAGATCTGCCACCTGCAACAGGCGCAGCAGGATATTTTCCACGTCCTCACCGACATACCCCGCTTCGGTGAGCGTTGTGGCGTCGGCGACGGCAAAGGGCACATCCAAAATCCGGGCTAGGGTTTGGGCTAGCAGGGTTTTGCCGCAGCCCGTGGGGCCAATCAGCAGAATGTTGGACTTTTGCAGTTCGATGGTGTCGTCAGCGGCTTCGCCTTCGATGCTTTGGAGGTAGCTGAGGCGCTTGTAGTGGTTATAAACCGCCACAGACAAGACTTTTTTGGCCTCATCCTGGCCGATGACATGCTCATCGAGATATTTCTTAATTTCCCTGGGCTTGGG